>DATBUF010000571.1:0-3358 GCA_036516435.1 Pontibacter sp. | reverse complement strand
ATCAATATCCACAGCATCTATTTTCTGACCTCCCTGCTGCACTTTCCTTCCAGCTTCTGCCCATTTATTTTTGATCTGCTGCCACTCCTGCTGTGTTTTCTCATCCCAGTTACCACGCTGGGCCTCAAATGCCGTAGCCTTGTTTTCAAACTCGGTATTCAGTTCGTTCCACTCTGCCTCCGTCAGGGCATCGGCACGTGCAGCATTCTGGTTCACCCAGTTGCTGAACTCGCCCAGGTCGCGGTTTGCTTCCTGTGGTGTGCCAGGGTCACAGGCCAGTAAGAGCGCACAGCATAGTACCGGCACCCATATTTTTAAGTTCTGTATAAACTTCATAGTCTTTATAGTTGTTTTTATCTTACCCTGTATACGGCGAATGGGCAATAGCATTTGTACCCGGTTAAAAGTTTACATTTACAAAGCACTGCAAGCATGTGATACCGTCCCTGGCCGTATAGTTTCAGGATACATGTTGTGTCAATACCTATTATTATGCCTATTCTTTCATCAACTTATAAAGCTCCCTTCTACCTTTTTAACGGGCACCTGCAAACAATTATACCCAGTCTCTTCAGGCATGTAGCAGGCGTTACTTACAGCCGCGAGCGCCTCACCACACCCGACGAGGACTTTATTGATGTAGACTGGTCGCAGGTGGGCTCCGATAGCCTGGTGATACTCTCGCATGGGCTGGAAGGCGACAGTGGCAGACCCTATATATTAGGTATGGTGCGGGCTTTTAACGAGCAGGGACTGGATGCACTGGCCTGGAACTACCGCAGCTGTAGTGGCGAGCCTAACAAACTGCTCCGCTCCTACCACCTGGGCGCATCCGACGATCTGCAATTTGTAGTAGAACATGCGCTGCAAACCGGAAACTATAACAACATTTACCTGATTGGCTTCAGCGCTGGTGGCAACATTACCTTAAAATATTTAGGCGAAGCTCCAGAGCTGGTACCAGCACAAGTAAAAAAGGCCTGCGTTTTCTCTGTTCCGGTAGATTTGAAGGGATCGGCTGGCAAAATCTCAAGAGTTTACACGCAGCGTTTCCTGAAGACACTTGGCGAGAAACTGGAGCAGAAGCGCCAGCTATACCCCGATGCGGTAGACCTGAAAGACTACAGCATTTTCTGGTCGTTCCCGGAGTTC
The DNA here is from genome assembly GCA_036516435.1 of Pontibacter sp. GTDB lineage: Bacteria > Bacteroidota > Bacteroidia > Cytophagales > Hymenobacteraceae > Pontibacter. The sequence goes on along the minus strand of DATBUF010000571.1, from coordinate 2,206 downwards.
GACAACCGTTACACAGCGCCGTTGCATGGGTTTAAGGATGCCGAAGATTACTATAGCCGTGTCAGCTCGCGCCAGTTCCTGAAAAACATACAGCTGCCCACTCTCCTGGTAAACGCCAAAAACGACCCGTTCCTGAGTGAGGCATGTTACCCCCTGGCGGAGGCTGAAGCAAACCCTTACCTCTATTTAGAAATACCTGAGAGTGGCGGCCACGTTGGGTTTACCGAGGATTTCAGAAGGGACATTTATTATTCCGAGGCCCGCGCAGTGCAGTTTCTGCTGGGAGGGGTTTAGGGTGTTGCTGAATATTGTAAGGGTTTTATGTGCTGTCTATAGTTGCTGGTTTTGAGCCAGGCTATAATTTTATAGTTGTCGTTGCTTAGTATAAGCTATAGTTTTATGGTTAGCTGTAGTTGCTGATTGCCACAAGCCTGTTGTTTCATAGCATCTTGTATTCCTGGGAGCTCTACTTACCTATCGTTTTATAGTTAGCTTTGGTGCCCTCACGGCCGGGAGGCCCCGTCTTCGGGCATCGCGCTGCTGCCTTCTTGCTACCCTCGTGCCTCGGATTGCCTGCGGCACCGCAACAAGTCAAAGGCGCTCAACCCAAAGACTGAAATCATTTCGATAGTAGCTGCCTAACTATAGTTTGAACCGGTAAGCTTCGACCTTGCTCGTGGTAGTAGTTCTGTAGGGACAGGTCGCGACCTGTCCGTTCTTGGTCTGTAACTATAAAACTATAGTTTATGAAATGACTATGGCAGAACTGTCCCCTTGAGGGGACCATAGGGGTGTTAAAACAGCAACTATAAAACTATAGCTGCAACTATAGCCAAGGCTGCTGGCGCGGGTTTGCAACCCGTGTCTAACCATGATGTTGAGTTTGTAACTCAACTGGACCACAGGGCCAAACTATAGCTGGCTAAAGTAGAAGGCAGCAACTATAAAACTACAGCCTCAACTATAGCAGTAGCAGCAATTCCCCTCTCGGGAGGGGCAGGGGTGGGTTATACCAGCAACTATAAAACTATAGCTTTCAACTATAGCAAAGGCCCCATCCTGTAAATCCTTTAATCCTGAAAATCCTGATTCAGACAAAAAGGCTGGGAAGAGATAAACAGCAACTATAGCCCTATAGCAACAGCTTCATCACTATAAGCCAGCCGTCCAAGCCTTGCCGAACCTGAAACAGAAGGTAGTGCCTTTATCTACAACAGAAGCAACGGTAAGTTTGATGTTGTGAAAACGGGCGACGGTTTGCACGATAGGCAAGCCCAGGCCGTGGCTTTCGTTGTCAGGGCCGTGCAGGCGTTTGAAGCGGTTGAAAATGTGTGGCAGGTTTTCCTGGGCAATTCCAACACCGGTATCCGTAACGCGTAGTTCGTAACCTTTGCCTTTAGGTGCACCGCTTATAGTTATGCTTCCGCCGGGTTTGTTGTACTTAATGGCATTACTCACCACATTAAACAGCATCGTAAACAACAGCGAGTAATTCGCTTGTGGCAGTGTCCAGTCATCTTCTAAGTTCAGCTGCAGCTTTACTTCTTTTGCCTCGGCGCGGTCGGTAATTTCTTCGGCTACTTCGTTGGCCAGCACTGTAATACTTACTTCCTCGTTTTTCAGGTACTGCTCATTCTCGATGCGGGAGATCAGTAACAGCGCCTGGATGATGCTTTTTAAACGATGCAGGGTTTTTTGGTTATCTACCAGCTTTACCAGCAGGTGCTCGGGCATTTCGGGGTCGGTGAGCAGGTTTTCCATCCGGGTTTGCAGGATAGAAATGGGCGTGAGCAGCTCATGCGACACATTGCCGATAAACTCCTTCTCCTTCTGAAATGCCTCCTGAATCTGCCCCATCATGTCGTTAATGGCGTTGTTGAGGTACAGGAAGTCGGAAGTAGTAGTTCGGATGGGCTTGGGAGTGAAGGTGCTGGGGTGACCGATCTTTTTTAAGCGCTTCACGATGACCAGCAACGGCTGCAACAGGATCTTGTTAAATGCCAGATCGATGAAAACGGTGATTAGGATAACAGCTGCCAGGAAGTATAAGGCATAGTACTGCATCGTTTTTATGCTTTCCCGGATGGTGTCTATACTTCTGCCGATCTCCAGCAGGTAATAGTTGCCATCAACCTCAAAGGTAAGGCTGAGCACGCGGTATTCTACCACCTCATTTTCTACCTTGCGCAACGAGTTTTCGATGGTA
>DATBUF010000570.1:0-2299 GCA_036516435.1 Pontibacter sp. | reverse complement strand
CGAAATGCTGTTTGCTATAGTTGATACTGCCAACATCATTGCCCGGACTCCCGATTGCGATTACCCGGCTGCTGTTTACACCAAACCTGTAGTCAGTAATTACCCCGTAGACCTGGAGCAGGTGCTGGCTCTGAAACCCGACCTTGTTTTTACCAGCGAAGGCATGACGCCTCTGGAAGATGCTGCCCGCCTGCAGGAACTGGGCATACCAGTTTATTACCAGAAGTACCGGACTGTAGAAGATGTGCTGCGCGGTATAGAAGATATCGGTCGCATTATGGGCCGGGAGCAAGTCGCTAACCATTTAGCAGATTCACTCAGAAAAGAAGTGCAGCAACTGGAAGCCAGGTATAAAAACAGGCAAAACCCGCTACAGGTGCTCACCATCACCTGGACCGATCCGATTTATGTATATGGGCAGAATACTTCGCTCACAGATAAGCTCCGCATTTTAGGAGCCGAGAATGCCGTAAAAGAGACCTTTGATCAGCCTTACCCGGCCCTTACCCGTGAATATATTTTAAAGCTGAACCCGGATGTGCTGATGGGTGGCACCAAAGAGAAACTGGAACAGACCTTCTTCAGCCAGTACCCGGAACTACGTAAAATTAAAGCCTATAAAGACGGGCGAATTTACGCGCCTACCGGCAACCTGATAGAGCGGCCGGGCCCAAGAGTTGTGGAATCGCTTAAAGAGTTGGAGGGGTTTCTGTACCCATGATGCGCAGCTTGTACTTTATAGTTGCCCTGTTGCTGATAGCTATAGTTATAGTGCTGGGCCTGCAGGTTGGGTCTTTTGAGTCTGATCTCTCAACTATAGCCGAAGCTTTCCTGAACTATAACCCCGACAATACCACCCATTACGCTATCGTGCACCTGCGTTTACCGCGTTTGCTGCTGGCGTTGGTGGTAGGTGCTTCGCTGGCTTTTAGCGGGTATCTAATGCAGGCGATGGTGAATAACGGGCTGGCCGATCCTTATTTGCTAGGGACAGCATCCGGGGCTTCGTTGGGTGCAGTGTTGGTTTTCTTTGGGTTTGTGGAGATAACGATAGCCGGGTTTTACATGCCGCCGGTGCTGGCGATGGCCGGTGCTTTTATAGTTACCTTGGTAGTGGTGATACTGGGTTACCGCAAACGGCAACTCATTCCCGCTCAATTACTGCTGGCCGGTATCGCCATTAGCTCGCTGGGTACGGCTATGGTAGGGTTACTCACGTTCCTGTCCGATTCCGAGTCAAAGCTGAAGTCAGTTATTTTCTGGAGCATGGGCAGTTTTGAGCGGGCCAGCTGGACCTTGCTGCCTTACCCGGCCGTGGCGCTTATACTTGCGCTCATCCTCTTTGCCTTCCTTCAAAAACAACTGAACATACTCATGCTGGGCTCCGAAAGGGCGCAGGCGCTGGGGGTGCAGGTATCGCATACGCGGTGGGCTATCCTGATCACGGTTTCTATAGTTACAGGTTTTGCCGTGGCTACATCGGGGCCAATCGGGTTCGTAGGACTGATTGTACCGCACGTAACCCGCGGCTTACTGGGAACCACAGGCAGGAGCAACCTGCTTTTCTGCGCTTTTGTGGGCGGTTTGTTCATGCTGCTCTGCGATCTGCTGTCCCGCATAATTTATCCGCCCACCGGACTGCCAATCGGAATCATTACATCGTTCTTTGGTGTTCCTTTCTTTGTATATTTGCTGTCCAGAAAAAATTACAAGTTTAGCAGTTAAATGATTTACGTTAGCAGATTAGAGCATTTTAATGCAGCCCACAAGCTGCATAACCCGAATTGGTCGATGGCGAAGAACAAGGAGGTTTTCGGGCCGTGTGCAAATGCCAACTGGCATGGGCATAATTACGAGCTCATCGTTACCGTAAAAGGCAAGCCGGATCCCGAGACCGGCTTTGTGATAGACCTTAAAAAACTGAGCACGCTTATCCGTACGCACATCATCGAGAAGGTAGACCACAAAAACCTGAACCTGGATGTGGCCTTTATGGAAGGCAAACTGGCCAGCACCGAGAACCTGATCATCGAGTTCTGGAACATCCTGGCACCGCAGATCGAGAAGATATCCAATGCCAAGCTGCACAGCCTTAAACTCTACGAGACCCCGCGTAACTACGTGGAGTACTTTGGCGAATAATTTCTCCTTTAAATCTTTAGTGCGCTTATACCTGTTCAGGTAGCCCTTTACGTTTCTGCATTACATGAAATACTACATTATAGCTGGCGAGCGATCAGGTGATTTGCATGGTTCCAATCTTATAAAAGAGCTTCGGAAGAAAGACCCGGACGCGGAA
>DATBUF010000569.1:0-2976 GCA_036516435.1 Pontibacter sp. | reverse complement strand
TAAAATTTGAGATGGATTCCGCATACTATTATTCTGCTTTGGGTGCCCTGTTACTCTTGCTACTATACGCAAGAAGCCTGAAGCAAAAACAATCCTGAAGTGCTATTGCCTACATCCTCATCCTATAGTTACCAGGATGCTCACAGGTCTCATTAGCACATTATCTCATTAAAAATTAGCACATTAAAAACTTTTCTTCCTGTTGCGGCCGTAGTCGCGGAAAACAAGGTGCCCCAAGCCTTTTAGTGAACTATAGTACGCCTGTCCGTTATTTACCTTCGTAAATTCATCCACAAACTGCTGCAGGTAAGGGTCCGATGCAATCATAAACGTGGTGATCGGAATTTTCAGTCGGCGGCACTGCGCAGCCAGGTTCAGCGTTTTGTTCACCACTTTCCTGTCCAGCCCGAAGCTGTTTTTATAGTAGTTCAGGCCAATTTTCAGGCAGGTTGGTTTTCCGTCCGTGATCATGAAGATCTGCTTGTTGGGTGTTTTCCGTTTGCGCAGAATATCCATCGCCAGCTCAAGGCCAGCCACCGTGTTGGTGTGGTAAGGTCCTACTTCCAGGTAAGGCAAATCCTTCACTTCAATCTGCCAGGCATCGTTCCCGAAAACGATAATGTCTAGCGTATCTTTCGGGTATTTCTGTTTGATGAGCTCAGCCAGGGCCATAGCCACTTTTTTGGCCGGTGTAATGCGGTCTTCGCCGTACAGGATCATGGAGTGCGAAATGTCGATCATCAGTACGGTAGAGGCCTGCGTTTTATGCTCGGTTTCGGTTACTTCCAGGTCCTGTTCCGTGAGCCTGAACTCGCCCAGGCCATGGTTCACCTGCGCATTCCGGATAGATTCTGTCATGGAGATCTGCTCCAGCGCATCCCCGAACCGGTACTCACGCTGGTCGGTGCTGGCTTCGTCGCCAATGCCGGTGTGCGGCGTGGCATGGCTACCCTGACCACCCTTCTTCAGCTTCCCGAAAATCTCTTCCAGTGCACTGCGGCGTATGCTTTGCTCACTTTTAGCTGTTAACTGAAAGGCGCCCCGCTCCTGCGGACTTTCATCCAGGTAGCCTTTCCGCTTCAGGTCATCTATAAAATCCCCGATGCCGTATTCGTCGCTGGTCAGGTTGTATTGTTTATCCAGTGAACTGAGCCAGCTAAGTGCCTCTGCCACATCGCCGGAACTTATAGTTACCAACTGCAGAAACAGTTTAAGTAATGTCTCAAAGTTTGGCTTGCTATCCTCCGGCGGAATATATTCTGCAAATCTGTACCCTAAAGCCATAGTATGAATAATCTGTATAGTATAACAACGCTGCAGGAGTAATGTTCGGTATACGTGGTTTTTGCTTCCCCCGACCCCTTCCTAAGAACAGGAAGGGGAGATAGCATATAAGCAACACTTGGAACAGCTTTCTCCCTAGTTGGTGCTCGTGGCTCAAATACTAATATGAGAAAAGATCAGCTACACAGTTAACCCCATCTGAAGGAGCAACGAACTGTACTCCGGAACTCGATGACATTTGCGGAGCAAGTACTCTGGCAGGAACTTCGTAGCTGGAAAATGACAGGCAGAAAGTTTAGACGCCAACATAGCATTGAGAACTTTATAGTTGATTTTTATTTCGCTGCAGAAAAGTTAGTTATTGAAGTTGATGGAACTGTTCATGACGGACCAGAAGCAATCGCAGATGATAAACTAAGAGATGAGACGCTACGCAACTGGGGTTTTACAGTACTCCGATTCAGGAATGATGAGGTCCTAGAGAATCTAACTGAAGTAAAATATAAAATTATGTCCCAACTTAAGAGCTCCCCTTCCTGTCTTTAGGAGGGGCTGAGGAAGCAAAAAGGGCAGGCTGCTGCTGCAACCTGCCCTTTTTCTATGTCTTTCGCCTTAGCTTATCTCTCAGCTATCCAGCGGAATTTATACTCCAGTTCCGGTACACGCATGCGTTCTGCAACACGCTTTAAACGTGCTGGCAGGGCCATTACATAGTCGCGGGCACGCTCACCTGCTTCGTTCAAACCAGTTAAAGCTTCAATTTTCCACTCCTTAATCAGGCCATCCAGAATATCGGTATAGTCTGCGGAGGTATAAACACCTAAGCGCTGTGCTGCATCTGTAAAGTGACCGAAGGTCTTGCCAAGATCAACACCAAGTTCACGCATATAGTGAGCCGGCATTACAATCTTTTTGCGCATCATGTCTTCAAAGGCCAGCATCATTTCATTCGGGTCGGCTTCAAATATCTTTCCTACAAACGACTTGTATGCCTTTGCGTGGCGGGCCTCATCAGCGGCTACGTGGCCGCAAAGCTTCGCCAGCACCAAGTCTCCTTCGCGCTTGGCAATCTGAGCTACGCGGCGGTGCGAAATATTAGTAGCAGTCTCCTGAAAAGAGGTATACACAAACGAACGGTAAGGATCATTGTCTGTCATCAGGTCAAAGCCATCGGCAATCAGGTATTGCGTAGAGGCTTCCATTTCGCGCATGTTGATGCGGCCACTCAGGTAAAGGTAGCGGTTCAGCACATCGCCGTGGCGATTCTCTTCGGCTGTCCAGGCACGGTTCCAGCGCATCCAGGGGCCATCCGGGTCCTGTGGCAGGCCGTCAATGGTCATCAGCCAGCTTTCGTAGGTTGGCAGGGCTTCTTCGGTAATCGTATCGCCTACTAAAACAGCAAGCAGGTCATACGACAAATCGCTGGCGCGTTCACGCAACATCTTAACCTCAGTCAGAAAATTGTCGAGCGTTGAGTCAGGTAAAAGATCGCCTGGCTGCCAGCTGTCTTCTACTGTTTTCAGGAGTTCAGTTATCTTTTCGCTGACAAAATCTTCCATCCATTTAATTACTTCAACGCGGGACGAGAGTGCTGTGATCATACTTTGGTGCTTATATTAAAAGTCAAATATACTTATTATTGCCGGAAAATGATTGCCAACTTAACATTTAGTTAATCAGGGAGTAAGCCTT
>DATBUF010000568.1:0-2174 GCA_036516435.1 Pontibacter sp. | reverse complement strand
AGCAATGGCAGTTACAACACCTTCGTACTCCTGGCCGGCGCCGGCATTTGCTTTCACAGTAACCTTATCGCCTTTGCCTATCAGCAGTACTTCGCTTTCGTTTACTTTAACTTTCAGCTTCAGCTTGTCCACGTTCACGATGTCGTATAGTTTGGTGCCTTGGTTCAGGAACGAGCCAACCTCTACATAGATCTCGTTTACTTCGCCGTTGATAGGAGCCGTGATTCTTGTTTTAGTTAAACGCTGGCGGGCAGCTACTAACTGGGCCTGCGTAGATTTGGCAGCTAAGCGGGCGTCCTCCAGCTGACGCTGCGTAATAGCGTCGCCGGCAGCCAGGTTTTCGAAACGCTCCAGGTCACGCTTTGCTTTCTCGGCGTTGGTTTGTGCTGTTGCCAGGTCGGCAGCCATGGTGTTGCTTTCTACCTGCAGCAGTAGTTCGCCAGCTTTTACTTTATCACCTTTGCGCTTCAGTACACGTTGTATCTGGCCTTGCGTTTCAGATAATAATGTCAGGCTCTGGATAGGAGCAAAATTACCTTGTGCTGTAAAAGACTTGTCCAGCTTGGCCGATTTTACTCCGGTAACAGCCACCGGAATAGCCTCGCTCTTGATTTCGGCTACTGCTGCATTGGCGGCCATTTGCTCTTTGTTGCTCATCAGTTTAAACCCAACGGCAGCCAGAACAGCAAGTACAATTACGATATAAATAACCTTCTTCATTTTAGTTTTGGTGTATGTCTTATTTGGTTAGTGATTCTAAATTTCCCTTTGCTTTCAGATAGTTAAGCTGTGCTATCTGGTACTTCAGTCTTTCGTTGTTCAGGCTTGTTTGAGCCTCGCGCAAAGATGTTTCTGCATTCAGCAGATCGCTTAGCGGAGCCAGACCTTCTTTGTAGAGCTGGTTGGTAGTGGTGTACACTTCCTGGGCAAGCTTCACATTTTCTTCCTGAGCATTTATAGTATTCTGGCTATTGCCAAGCTGGCTCAGCGCATTCGTAAGTTCCAACTGTGTATTTTTAGTATATTGCTGTATATCCAGGTCCAGTTTCTTTAGCTCTATCTGGCGTTGCTGTACCTGAGACTTCTTGCGTAACCCATCAAACACTGGGATATTAAGCTGAAGGCCTACCTGTGAGTTCGGGAACCACATAGCAGCTGAATTACCGAGCATCCGGCCATCGTATTGCGACTGGTAGTTATAGTTACCGAAAGCAGCCAGCGAAGGATAGTAGCCCGCTCTGATGTTTTCAATCTCCAACGACTTAAGTTCTTTCTGCTTGTTCAGGATCTTGAATTCTGCTCGCTCGGTAGCTGCCTCCGGTCCTGCCGCAAGTGTTGGCACAGCGTCCAGCAATTCATCTTCAGCAGATCCTGAGAGGGTAATGTTCTGATCTAGTGGCATCCCCATAAAGAACTTCAGTACATTTTGCTGCTGCTGGTAAGCGGTTAGCAGCGTCTGCTTCTGGTTCTCGAGGTTGATCTTATTTACTTTAATGCGGTTTACATCTACCTTTTTCACCAGGTCATTTTTGTACTGCAGGGTCAGTATCTTTTCCAGCTGCGTAAGTTTCTCGAGGTTGGCATTGATGCTGTTGAACTGCTCTTTTGTCTGCAACACCTGGTAGTAGGCACTGCCCACGTTATAGATCACATCTTCAGTTGCCATCTCTTTGCGGATGCGGTATAAATCTCCGGCCGATTTGGCTGCTTTCAGGCCCACAAAGTAGGACTTACTGAACAGCAGTTGCGAAACAGATATACCCGCCTGTACTGTATTGTCTGTACCCATTGGTTTGATAAGAGCACCAGTTCCTTCGGGATTAAACTCTGCGGGTAGAGCAATCATTGTTTTCTCTAGCGTTCTTACCGCCGACCCTTTTACATCAACCTGCGGTAAGCCCGTACTGCGTACTTCATTTATCTGGTACGTGGAGTTAAGCTCGTCGTAAGAAGCCTTCTTTATAGACTCATTATGCTCTAAAGCATAGTTTACAGCCTGCTGCAGGTTAAGCTCCTTTACTTCCGGCTGGTTCTGCGCAAAAGCAGGAGACATGCAGAAGAGCGCTAGTCCTACTAATAAGTGTTTGGTATTCACGTTTTTAGTTTTTGTAGTTTATATTGTTATAATTAGTTCTTAAATAACAGAACTAAAAGTGTAAAAAAATTAGTGCTTT
>DATBUF010000567.1:0-5866 GCA_036516435.1 Pontibacter sp. | reverse complement strand
CATTGGAGCGGCCTCGCGCAATGGCGTGCTCTTTAAAGGCTCCAACTTCCTGGACCTGATCACGCAGGTAGATACTGTGGTGATGGACAAAACCGGAACCCTGACCGAAGGTGTGTTTCAGGTACAAGAGGTACATACCGTAATGGACGATAAGGAGTGGTTCCTGTCAGCAGTAGCCGCATTAGAGAGCAAGTCTACACACCCGATAGCGCAGGCTGTTATGGCAGCAGGCGGTGCATGGCAACAGCATCAGGTGGGGCAGGTAGAAGAGATTTCCGGGCATGGCCTGAAGGGTGTGGTAGATAACCGGAAGCTTTTAGCAGGTAACAGCAGGCTGTTAGCGAAATACGGTATAGCGTACGATCCTGCGGTAGATACTATAGTTGAAACTACTGTGTTGGTAGCTGTGGATGGGGTTTATGCCGGTTATATTACCATTGCAGACAAAGTAAAAGAAGATGCGGCGGTAGCGGTGCAGCGCCTTCGGGAGCTGAATGTGAAAAAGCTGGTTATGCTCTCTGGCGACAAGGAGGCTATCGTGCAAAAAGTGGCGGGCGAGCTGAAACTGGATGCTGCTTTCGGCGGATTGCTACCACAAGATAAAGTGACCAAAGTAGAGGAACTGAAAGCTGCAGGTAGCACGGTTGCTTTTGTGGGCGACGGAATCAACGATGCCCCTGTGATTACGCTGGCTGATGTGGGAATGGCTATGGGCGGACTTGGCTCCGATGCAGCGATTGAATCAGCTGATGTTGTTATCCAGACAGACCGTCCCTCTAAGATCGCTACTGCTATCAACATCGGGAAGAAAACCAGACAGATTGTATGGCAGAATATTGCACTTGCTTTTGCAGTAAAGGCAATCGTGTTGCTGCTGGGTGCCGGTGGCCTGGCTACCATGTGGGAGGCCGTTTTTGCCGATGTTGGAGTCGCTTTCCTGGCCATTCTGAATGCGGTTCGCATACAGCGCATGAGGTTTGATTAGAGAAAGTTGGGAAATGCTATAGTTAGGCGACATTGTAATCGACAATTTTCGCAAATTTAGGGCTGATATGTCTATGTAATATTTGGCGCAATCCTCCTTCTTTAACACGATTAAACCTTATTTATTTTGTAATTAAGCAGTACGTTTGAACCTTAAAAATCAATTTAATAACTATGGCACTAATCAATCCTCACATTAACTTCAACGGAAATGCCGAAGAAGCATTTACCTTTTACAAATCAGTATTTGGCGGAGAGTTCGCAAGAGTAATGCGTTTCAAAGATTTAGAAAGTGCTGAGTTTCCAGTAGCAGAACATGAAGCAAATAAAATAATGCACATTGCTTTACCGATCGGTAGAAATACTTTAATGGCTAATGATGTACCTGAAATATTGGGACGAACAAACGAAAATGAGAACAGAAGTAAAATTGCAATTAGTGCAGAAAGCAAAGAAGAAGCAGACAAATTATTCAATGGACTTTCAGCAGGCGGACAAATTGAAATGCCTATTTCTGACAGCCCTTGGGGTTCATATTTTGGTATGTTCAGAGACAAATATGGTATTGAATGGATGGTAGATTTTGACCCGAATTATAAGGGACAAATATAGGCGAAGAAAACCAGTGAACGCCTAACAAGGTATTGCCAGAAGCGGGTCTGAACAGCTTCGATCGGACATTTGTACAAGGCTCAACTTTCGTTCTTCGACAGAACTTTTGTGCTAAATATCCCCGCCTTCGGCAATACCCTAACCTAACCAGTAGCAGGATACAAAAACAGCGGCCCCGCCAACTATAGTTAGCGGGGCCGCTGTTTTATTTTTAGGTCGGTAAGGATTAATTACCCGGCCATGCGTTCCACGGAATGCGGCTCAGGATAAGCACCAGCCCGATACCGTAGAAAATTGCAATGCTCTTAAAACCCTTGTTACCTGCACCAATCTGGCGCTTGGCACGGGAGTAACCCACCGTAATCAGCACTACGGCAATAATCATGGTAAGCGGGTGCTCCAGTATGTACAGCCTGGAAATAGAATCACCCATGGCTTCGCCGGAGAAATTGCTCATACCCAGTGGCGACACAAAGTACAAGATCACACCGATCACCCACTGCAAGTGTACCGGGATGAGCCCCAGTAGGCCACGCTTTCTATCCTTATCAGTAAAAGCTTTATTGCCCAGCCATCCGGCCAGTGCAGACACAAAGCTGATGAGCAGACCTAAAAGGACCAGGTAGCTCAGAAAAGAGTGCAAATGCTGTATTCCTGTATACATGCTATAGTTTGGTTGATGTCAACTGTAAATATAGTCATAAAAAGATACACAAGAGGCAGTGCGGGCATATTTTACGCCGGCTATAGTTTTGTCTCCTGTAAGTGAGGTCGTGCGCACGCACTTATGTTCGCTATTTGTTCCGGAGTACGATGCTGAAATTTGGTCGCAACTATAGACATGTCTGAACTATAGCAACCTGCATACATCAGTATTCTATTTTTAGTATATTAGAGATTCTAACCAATCACCTGAGATGAGATTAAAAAAGCTTTTAACCCTTGCTGCTTTCGGGGCAGTGTGGGCAACGCCCGACGGAGCAATGGCCCAGGGAACGCGTTTGCTCCGGCAGCCTACCCTTAGCGAAAAGCAGATTGCCTTTGTGTATGCCAACGACCTCTGGATAGTAGACCGCAAAGACGGCAGTACTGATTTAGGTAGTGCAAGACGCCTCACTTCCAACGAGGGGGCGGAAACGAATCCGCATTTCTCGCCCGACGGAAAATGGATTGCTTTTACAGCCCAGTACGACGGCAACACCGATGTATACCTGATTCCGGCGGAAGGCGGCCAGCCTAAAAGACTCACCTGGCACCCCTCCAGCGACGAAGTAACCGGCTGGACCCCGGATGGGCAGTCCGTGCTTTTTGTGTCGGGCAGAGAGGGGCACCCGACTGCAGATTCCAAGTTCTATAAGGTGTCGGTAAAAGGAGGCATGACGGAGGCGCTTAAAATTCCGCAGGCCAACAAAGGCAGACTTTCAGAAGACGGAAACTTTGTAGCCTATCAGCCAATCGACTTCTGGGACGCGGAATGGCGCAACTATAGGGGCGGGCAGGCTCAACCCATCTGGATTGTGAGCATGAAAGACTATTCCCTGAAGCTGACCCCACAAGCAAACCAGGAGCGACACACCAATCCGGTCTGGCTCGATGGCGTGGTCTACTTTCTTTCGGAGCGCGACTATGCAAACAACATCTGGTCTTATAACCCGAAAACCGAGGAGGTAAAACAACACACATTCCATAAGCAGTTTGATTGTAAGAACCTGGATGCCGCTGCAGGTATGATCGTGTATGAACAAGGCGGATACCTGCACCTGCTCAACCCAAAAACCAACGAAACTAAGCAGTTAGCTATCGAGGTTAAAGGAGATTTTAATTGGGCACGCGAGCGCTGGATGGATGTTCCCGCCAGTCGTCTTTCCAACGCATCTCTTAGCCCGACAGGCAAACGGGCGCTGTTCGAGCACCGCGGTGAGATATTTACAGTACCCAAGGAAGAAGGTAGCTGGCGCAACATCACCCGCACATCGGGGGCAGCAGACCGTTACCCGGCCTGGTCTCCTGATGGTAAAAAGATAGCTTGGTTCTCAGATGCCAGCGGCGAATACAAGCTGATGATAGGCGAGCAGGAAGGACTAAGCAAGCCACGTACGATAGATATCCCTAATCCTACCTTCTTTTTTAAGCCGGAATGGTCGCCTAACAGCAAGTACATTGCTTTTACTGATACAGACTATAACCTGTGGTATGTAGAGGTAAGCAGCGGCAAGATCAGGAAGGCAGATACGGAAGGCTATGCGCACCCGAACAGAACCATGACCCCGGTATGGTCGCCTGACAGTAAATGGATTGCGTACACCCGCCTGCTGGAGAACCAGTTTAAGGCGGTGAAAGTGCACAACGTAGAAACAAACCAGACCCTGCAGTTAACCGATAAAATGGCCGACGCTATTTCGCCGGTGTGGGATGAGAGCGGCAAGTACCTCTACTTTTTAGCCAGTACAAACTATGGCCTGAATACAGGATGGCTGGATATGAGCAGCTACGAAAGACCTGTTACACGCAGCCTGTACATGCTGGTACTTTCAAAAGACACCCCATCGCCTTTGCTGCCGCGCAGCGATGAGGAACTGGCTACTGCGAGTACAGAAGAAAAAGCCGCCCTGAACAGCACGGCACAGAAAGGAAAGCAGCCCGCCAGGAAAAAGGGAAATCAGAAACAGACCGACGAAAAAGTGGTAAAGCCTGCCGTACAGGTGCGCATCGATATGGATGGCCTGGATCAGCGCATTATCCCGCTTGATGTGCCTGCACGTAACTATGTAGCACTGCTCACAGGGCCTGAAGGGCAGGTGTTTTACATGGAAAGTATCCCGAACACAACAGGAACAACCCTGCATAAATACAACCTTAAAGATCAGAAAGCTTCAGAGTTTCTGTCGCAGGTAAACGAAGCCGCTGTTTCCTTCGACCGCAAAAACATGCTGTACCGCAGTGGCAGCAACTGGCATATTGTAAGCACTACAGGGGGCGCACCCAAAGCTGGGGATGGCAGGCTGAAAATAACTGACCTGAAGGTAAAAGTAGACCCTATGGCAGAGTGGAAACAGATCTTTAAAGAAGGATGGCGTTACCAGCGCGATTTCCTGTATGTGAATAACGTACATGGTGCCCCGTGGGATAAAATTTACCAGTGGTACAGCCCGTGGGTAGATGAAGTGCGCCACCGCGCCGAACTGAACTACATCATCGATATACTGGGTGGCGAGGTATCGGTAGGGCACTCCTATACTTCTGGCGGCGATTTCCCGGATGTGAACTATGTGCCGGTGGGCCTTTTAGGTGCCGACTTTGAGGAAGACAAAGGCTACTACCGCATCAGCCGCATTTACGACGGGGAGGCCTGGAACCCGGAACTTCGTGCGCCGCTTCGTGCCCCCGGCCTGAACGTAAAGCAGGGCGATTACATTCTGGCAGTAAATGGTATGGATGTAAAAGCTCCTGAAAACATTTACCAGTTCTTTGAGGCTACAGCTAACAAACAGACCGTACTGCGCATCAACAGCAAGCCAACTATAGAAGGCTCGCGCCTGGTAACCGTAGTGCCTGTGAGCAGCGAAAGCGGTTTGCGGAGAATAGCCTGGGTAGAAGGCAACCGCCGCAAGGTGGATCAGCTATCCGGTGGTAAACTGGCGTATGTGTATGTGCCGAACACCAGCCAGCAGGGCTATACTTCCTTTAACCGCTATTACTTCGGGCAGCAGGATAAAAAAGGTGCTGTAATAGACGAACGTAACAACGGCGGCGGCTCAGCTGCCGATTACATGGTGGACATCATGAGCCGCGACCTGCATGGCTACTTTAATAGCAAAGTAGGCGATCATCGTCCGTTCACAACACCAATGTCTGGTATCTGGGGACCAAAAGTGATGATCATTAATGAGATGGCCGGCTCGGGTGGCGATCTGCTTCCGTACCTGTTCCGCAAAATGGAGATCGGGCCACTGGTGGGTACCCGGACCTGGGGCGGACTGGTTGGTACCTGGGACACGCCTGCTTTTGTAGATGGTGGCCGTATGGTGGCCCCACGCGGAGGCTTTGTAGATGTGAATGGCGAATGGGCTGTAGAAGGCGAAGGGGTAGCACCGGACATCGAGGTGATGAACAAGCCGGCAGATGTGATAGCAGGGCGTGATCCGCAACTGGAGCGTGCCGTAGCTGAGGCCCTGAAGCTGCTTGAAACCCAGGAAGTGAAGCTGAAGCCTGAACCTGCCCCACCTGTGCGCTGGAAACGTCCGGAAGGTTGGGAGAAAGAGGCTGGAGG
>DATBUF010000566.1:0-2918 GCA_036516435.1 Pontibacter sp. | reverse complement strand
CATCGTAGCTAAACCCTAACCCTTTACACAGCAGAAAGTAATGCGTTTTAATGAGATTTGACGGGTGAAACTCTAGCAATTTACAGTTCTGAGCAAAAAGCAAGTTCGTCAGGCCGGCACCGTGCGGAGCAACTACCACCTCAGCAGTATAAAATAGTTGCACCTGCTCTTGATATGTCAGCTCTTCTGCTCTTACAACTTCAAAGTTATAGTTAGCTAACAATGGCAACAACTCCTGCTCATTCAACACCCGGCGGGTTTTGGCCTTGCTCCTGCTGATGTAGATGCGCTTTTTGGGAATAGTCTGCTGCACCCTATACCCCTTCCAAAGTTTCTCCCGCAACCACTGGCTTACCGGCAATGGCAGGTAGCCACTCTGCGGGTTAGACACAAACGACGGAAGTATAAACTGCTCTACCTGCCATTTTTCGTGTTTGCTGATGTATATAATCTTCGCCTGCGGATACTCTTGAAGTATAAACTGCAATGTTTCGTGCTGGTAAGCTGGCAAATCGTGACGCATGATGATGTGGATTGGTTCCTGCACCTGCTGCAACAGAAAGTATAAACGTGGCAGGCAATCGAAAAACCAGTGATAGTTGTTGTTGGCAGCCCAGGGCAAATGCAGCACCGAGGTGTACAGTCCTTTTTTATACCTGGACAGCAACAGCGCAGGCATTTTAAAAGCAGGAGATTTTGCCAGGCGGCTTGTATCAAACACCGACTCTACCACCACTTTCCCGTGCTGCACCACAGCGCCGGAATTACCTAAAAATGTAACACCCTGCAGCTTTACCAGAAACTGCGGCTTCACCCGGTAACCCAAGGTATAGTCCAGGCTATAGTTAAAGCTGGCTGCCGATTGTTCCAAAAAGGCCTGCTCCTGCTCATTAAAGTACAACACCTGCGTGGGTGCCATCACTTTTTTAGCCGGATGGTGCAGCACCGAAGTATAGCGGAAGTAATAACCGGTAGCATGCAGTGCCCCGAACAGCGCTTTCTTTAACATAGGCAGGTAGAGATATAGCCCGAAAGTTACAAATTATAGTTATAGTTGCTAGTTATTCGGGGGATGCTATCGGTGTATGTCAAAGCCACAAATTAACCTCTCAACAATTTATCCTTTTAGCAATTCAACAATTAACAATCAGCAATTAAATATTTAACTTGCACCCTGAACCGACTCCGAATTACGGCCGGAGAACTACATTAAAACAATGGCATTAGACCTGAACAATAAGTCTATTCTGGTAACGGGCGGCACAGGCTCGTTTGGTAAAAAGTTTGTGGAGCTGGTACTGGCCCGTTTTCCGGAGGTAAAGCGGCTGGTAATTTACTCGCGCGATGAGCTCAAGCAGTTTGAAATGGCGCAGGTGTTCCCCCACAGCAAGTACAAGGCCATGCGCTACTTCATTGGCGATGTGCGCGATGCAGAGCGCTTCAAGCGGGCCTGCGAAGGCATCGACATCATTGTGCATGCGGCCGCCATGAAACAGGTGCCCGCTGCCGAGTACAACCCCATGGAGTGCATCAAAACCAACGTGCTGGGTGCTGAAAACATTATCAATGCTGCCCTGGACAGTGGCGTAAAAGATGTGGTAGCCCTCTCCACTGACAAAGCCGCAGCGCCCATTAACCTGTATGGGGCCACCAAGCTCTGCTCGGATAAGCTCTTTGTAGCAGCCAACAACATGAAAGGCAAGCGCGACATCCGCTTCTCGGTGGTGCGCTATGGCAACGTGATCGGCTCGCGGGGTTCGGTGGTGCCCTTCTTTTTGAAAAAACGCGCAGAAGGCGTACTGCCCATCACCCACCCGGAGATGACGCGCTTCAACATCTCGTTAGAGGAAGGCGTGGAGATGGTCTTTCACGCCCTGGAACAACACTGGGGCGGGGAGATCTTTGTACCCAAGATTCCTTCTTACGTGATCACCGAGCTGGCAACAGCCATCGCTCCGGACTGCCAGCAGGACGTGGTGGGCATCCGGCCGGGCGAGAAGCTGCACGAGGAGATGATCACCGAAACCGATTCGCTCAACACCGTGGAGCTGGACAAGTACTACGTGATCCTGCCCTCTACGCCAACCTGGGCTACCGAAGATTTTCTGAAAGCTTTTAACGGCAAAATGGTGCCGCTGGGCTTTAAGTACAACTCGGGCACCAATACCGACTGGCTCTCAGCCCAGCAGCTGCGCGAGCAGATTCGCCAGCACGTAGACCCGGATTTTACAGTTTAAATTATAAATTATGAATGCTGAATTAGGAATTTTAATCATTCATAATTTATAATTTCTAATTCATAATTACTTTCACTGAATTCAGACCTAAATCATGAACGCAATCCCCTACGGCAAACAGCACATTACCCAGGATGACCTTGATGCAGTGATAGAAACGCTGCAGTCCGACTTCCTGACACAGGGACCGAAAGTAGCCCAGTTTGAGCAGGCGTTTGCCAGTTATGTGGGGGCGAAATATGCCGTGGCGGTAAGTAACGGTACGGCAGCATTGCACCTGTGCGCGATGGCTTTAGGGGTAAATGCGGAATCACGGGTCATTACGACGCCTATCACGTTTGTAGCCTCGGCTAATTGTGTGCGTTACTGCGGCGGCACGGTAGAGTTTGCGGACATCGACCCTGCCACTGCCCTGCTGGACATCAACAAGGTACGCGCGATGCTGGAAAGTAAACCCGAAGGCTACTATACCGGCATCATACCTGTTGATTTTGCGGGTAACCCTGTAAACCTCGAAGCATTCAGGAAACTGGCGGATGAATATGGTCTCTGGATTGTTGAAGATGCCTGCCATGCGCCCGGTGGTTATTTTATAGATAGCCAGGGAGAGAAGCAACTATGCGGCAACGGCAACTATGCTGATCTGGCGATTTTCTCTTTCCACCCGGTAAAGCATATTGC
>DATBUF010000565.1:0-3216 GCA_036516435.1 Pontibacter sp. | reverse complement strand
CTTTAAATAATTATATTTTAAGCTTTGCAGGATACTGGTACCTGCCGCTAAGCGTAAAAGTTTAATAGCCTGATTTGCCACCGAACTATAGCTTCACCTCTCAGAACTATAGTTCGGTGCCATCTTCAGGTCGGAGTATGGGCAGGGTCGTTTCATTCAAAGAAAAACAGGTTCAAAACCTACTGTCATTCTGTTAAGAATCCTGGTGGAGAAAGAGGGGCCCTACCTCGGAAGGCCGATTCATTCTGCTAAAATCATAAAAAATAATGCTCTCGCTCGCCTCTGACGAGTGTGCGTTATTTGGTGGCGTCCCGCCACTTGTGCCATAGGCACAGGTTTAAGCGGCCAGAGTCCGCAGGTGACGCACACTCGCCAGAGGCGAGCGAGGGCAAAATGAAAGAATGAGATAGCCCTACCTACCCTCGGAGGTGAAGCCACTTCTATAGTCCGCCAAGATTCTTTCAGGAGGACAAAAAAAGAGAATGAAACAGCCCTGGGAGGGTGGGGTAGAAGAGAAGGGCGCTGGAAGTAGAGAGTAGATTCAAGGAAATGATGTGCTAGCAGGTTTAAGGTGGTGCAGGAGCTAGTCATTCGGATTATTGTAGGCTCTCTGATATTTACCCATAAAAAATCCTGTTCCGGAGCATAAGGTGCTGCCAGAACAGGATTCAGGATTTCCCTCTAACTATAGGTTAGTGAGGGGAAAGGATGGTATTAGTTGTAAACTTCTTCGTTAGAGCCGCACTTCAGCATGGCATCGCCGAAATAGGGGTTCTTGATTTCTCTTTCAGCGCTCAGCCAGTAAGCTCCCTGGTCGTTGTTGGCCATCGGGCAGTGCTGGTAGTACAGGGTTCCGTCTGCAGCTCCGAATGCTTTTGTAAGAGCAAAGGTAGCTTCAGAGAGCAGTTCCAGTTGCGCGCGCTGCAGGTCCAGGTCAGCAGACTCGGCCATCGCAGAGGCAGCTTGTCTTACTTCACTCAGCTTTTCTTCAGCAAACGTTTTCTGCTCGCCTTCCAGGCCACTTACATCAACTTTTTCTGCGGCTGCAACTATAGCTTTTGCTTCAGTCTGTGTTTTAGCTCCATCCGATGCTACCAGGTTGTCTTTCAGTTTCAGGTAGCTATCTACTACCGTGCCGAGCTGCTCTTTCACAGGGCCGCTTACTGAACTATAGTCCGGTGTTTCTACTACCACGGTAGTGGCAGCGTCATCGTTGCCGTGTGCCATGCCTTCGTGGTGTTCGGTGTGGTCGGCAGCCTGCTTGTTTTCGGAGCAGGAGGTAAGTATAAATGCCGCCAGGGCAGCGGCTACCAGGGTCTTTTTCATATCAGGTTCAATTAATAATCATGTATGAGTCAAATATACAAAATCTGTTATAGATAAGCTGTACAAAAGCCTTTGCTATAGTTGGCTACCCGCCTTATAGTTGCAGGTATTGTTTATAGTTCGCTTCAGAGGCAAAATACAGCACATCGCCGTTGGTGCTTCCGGGTTTCAGGGCAATAAAAGCAGCGGACTTATCTACTTCCTGGCCTGTTACCGGGTCGGTGGCATAACGTACCTGGCGCTCATTCTGGATCGTTTTTACGCACATTTCGCAGCAGCCATAGTACATCTTATCCTCGAACGCTACCGGGTACTGTTTTTTGCCCATAAAGGCATTGTTTACCATGCACACTAAGTCCTTTGGCAAGCCATCTTCCGTCATCAGTTCAGCTGGCGATGCTGTAGTTGCCTGGTGGGCGGCGTGCATTGCAGGAGTTGCTTCAGCAGAAGCAGCGGGGGATTCGGGGGCCTGTGTTTGCGCCGTTTGCTCAGAGGAGCAGGAGGCCAGCAGAGCGGCCATAGCTACAGTATATAGCAGGTTCTTTTTCATGGGTAAGGGGTTAAAGATTAATCTGTTCTAATAGTACAAAGCCGATTGCCACCCCGATCGCCACATACAGCAGCCATTTGAGCCAGGGCGTTTTCTTTTGGTCCGGTTGCTCGTATCCGGTTTTGCAGCAGTCTTTCATACACGATAGGTTTATTTTTCATGCTGATGGCCGGCCACTGGGTCGCCACCTTTTTTAAGTACAAACTCACTGTAGAGCAGGTAAGCTCCGGTTACTACCACTTTGTCGTTTTCGCGGATGCCGGAAACTATAGCTACGTTGTTTGCGCTTTCCTCTCCGAGTACAACCGGGCGTGCCCTGAAAGTGTTTTTCCCGGTCTGTACCCATACGTGGGTGTTACGCCTGTCGCGGATAACAGCATCGGTTGGTATAGTCAGGGTGTTGCCGCTTTTGCCTGGCAGCATGATCGTGGCCTGCATACCGGGCATATAGTTGCCCTGCTTGTTAGGCAGTTCGGCACGCAGTACAGCCACCTGGCTACCAGCTCTGAATTCCGGGCTCAGGAAAGTAACCTTAGCTGCCACCGGATCGGCAGAACCTTGCACCTTAACCTGCACCTGGTCGCCTATAGTTACATTGGAGATTTCCTGCGGGTATAGTTCGGCCTCCACCCAGATGCTGCCCAGGTTGCTCAGCTTGTACAGTACGCTGCCTTCTGTCACGTACTGCCCCTCTGCTGCAGAAACGTCGGTAACTATACCTGATTTGGGTGCCACAAACGTAATGCGTGCATCTGTTTTGCCGGATTTTGCCAGGTTGCGGATCTGCCCCTCGGTAAGCCCGTAAAGCAGGAGCTTCTTTTTAGCGGCATTCAGAAAAGAGGCAAACCGTGGGTTTTCTTTACCCAGCTCCTGCTGCTGCCGTAAGGCCAGTAAATATTCCTGCTGCAGGGTGAGCAGTTGCTCCGAGTATAGTTCATACAAAGGCTGTCCCTGTTTTACCGGCTGGCCGGTTTCTTTCAGGTATAGTTTCTCGATGCGTCCGGCAGCGCGGCTGCTGATCACATCAGTTGCTGTTTCGTCTATAACCAGGCGGCCTGTCAGGATGGTGTTGTTGTTCACGTCGCCATACTTCACACGTTTTACCTGGATGTTACCCAGCGCAATCTGGCTGTCGCTCAGCATCAGTTCACCTTCCTTTTGCCCGCTTTGCGACACCGGTACCAGGTCCATAAAACAGATGGGACAGGTGCCCGGCTCGTTCTGTACAATCTGCGGGTGCATCGGGCAGGTGTAGGTTTTTTCAGTGCCTTCCGCGTGCTGGTGCTCGTTACCGGAGCAGGCTGCTACAACTATAGCCAGCACCAGCAGCAGTATGTTTA
>DATBUF010000564.1:0-1582 GCA_036516435.1 Pontibacter sp. | reverse complement strand
GGTCAGCCTCTCGCATCTATAGTTCTTCCCGTATTGCGAAAGTCGAGCGACCAGATATGCAGTTAAAAACTATAGTTTCAGCAGGATATCGCGTACCTGTTCCATCAGCCACATAGGCGTAGACGTTGCTCCGCAGATACCGACTGTATCGCCATCTTTAAACCAATTAGCCTGCAACTCCTCAACCTTGGAGATAAAGTATGTCTGGGGGTTAGTATTTTTACACACCTGGTACAGCACCTTGCCGTTCGATGATTTTGTACCCGATACAAAGATCACCTTGTCAAACTTTGAAGCAAACTGGCGTAGTTCCTTATCGCGGTTCGATACCTGGCGGCAGATCGTATCGTTAGCCTCTACTGCATAGCCCCTGCCTTCCAGCTGCCTTTTAATATTATAGAAGTTATCTGTGCTTTTGGTGGTTTGGCTATAGAGCGTGATTCTGGGCGGAAGTTCGTGTTGCAGCAGCTCCTCTATCGTTTCAAAAACTATAGCCTCATTAGCTGTTTGCCCCAGCAGGCCCAGCACCTCGGCGTGCCCATGCTTGCCATAAATATAAATGCGTTCGTCTTTGTCGTAAGATGTTTTGATGCGGTTCTGTAGTTTCAGCACGACCGGGCAGCTGGCATCTATCAGTGTGAGGTTGTTCTGCAGTGCTGTCTGGTATGTTTCAGGAGGCTCGCCATGTGCCCGGATCAGGACCGCCTCGTTGTGTAGTTGCCGGAACTGATCATGATCAATAATCCGGAGGCCGCGCCCCTGCAGCCGCTCCACTTCTTCGTCGTTGTGCACAATATCGCCCAGGCAGTACAGGTAACCTTGCTCAGCAAGAATATCTTCTGCCATCTGGATGGCATACACTACCCCGAAACAAAAGCCGGAGTTGGCATCAATGGTAACATTCAGGCGCTGCATATACAGGTTATACAGTTGTAGGCTGATATTGTTTTACCGTCCGCATCTCCCGTAAGTACTCATACAGTGAGATAGTTAGCAGAAGCATCAGCATAGAATAGAAGGCATCCTCCACCGGAATGGAAACGATGCGCAGCCCCAGGTTATAGTCGTTGTTATACCATACAACGGGCAGGTAGGTGAGCACGCCATTTACCAGCAGAAACGGCACCAGATGCACGAGGTATGCCAGGTAAAAACGCCCCAGGTACCTGGTGCCAAAAAAGCGGAGGTGCACCAGGTGCAGCAGGGCCAGCAGCATAAACGTGATGGACGTGTACCACCGCTCTATGTTAAAAATGGCAACTATAGTCAGGCCCAGCATCAGGAACAGCGCAATCCCCTTGGCATAGTCTTGTAGCAGGTCCCGGGTAATGTAGGCATTCAGCACATCGTAGATAAACACGCAGGCATAAGGCACCGTGATGAAGAACAGGATTTCTTCCAGGGGTAGGTTAAACAGGTAAATACCCGTCAGCCACTCTTCGTTAAAGCCCCAGATACCGTTGCGTGTAAACACCTCATCCCAAACTATAAACAGCAGGGCATTTATCAGAATGGCAGGCCACAAAGCAGCCCAGTTGCGGTAAAAGGCCACTTTCCTGTCGAAGGAGAGCAGCAACGGGAA
>DATBUF010000563.1:0-4295 GCA_036516435.1 Pontibacter sp. | reverse complement strand
GGAACGCTAAACTATAGTTCTGATTAATGTTTAAAATGGCGTACGCCGGTCATCACCATAGCCATGTTGTGTGCATCGCAATAGTCTATAGAGTCCTGATCTTTGATAGAACCGCCTGGCTGCACTACAGCTTTAATACCTGCCTTGTCCGCAATCTCTACACAGTCCGGGAACGGGAAAAACGCATCGGATGCCATAACCGTTTTGCTCACATCAAAGCCAAAGCTTTTTGCTTTCTCGATGGCCTGGCGAAGTGCATCAACACGTGAGGTCTGGCCTACACCGCTGGAGAACATCATTTTGTCTGTTGCCAGTACAATGGTATTTGACTTGGTGTGTTTACAAACCTTAGCTGCAAATACCAGTGATTTCTTCTCTTCGGCTGAAGGCTCGCGCTTAGTCGCAGTTTTAAAGTCAGCTTCCGTTTCGGTTGCCAGGTCTTTGTCCTGCTCAATTACACCATTCAGTAGTGTTTTGAACTGTTTTTTTGGTAGCTCCACATTGTTCTGCTTCAGCAGGATGCGATTTTTCTTTGTCTTCAGTAACTCCAATGCATCGTTGTCAAACGCAGGGGCAATCAGTACTTCAAAGAAAAGTTTATTCAGCTCTTCTGCAGCAGCCAGGTCTATTGCTCTGTTCGCGATGATCACACCTCCGAAGGCAGATACCGGATCAGAAGACAATGCGTTCAGGTAAGCCTCTTTTATGGTTTCGCCGGTAGCACAGCCGCAGGCATTCGTGTGCTTCAGGATAGCTACAACTGGTTCTTCAAACTCAGCAGCCAGGGCAACGGCAGCATCCACATCTACCAGGTTGTTGTAAGAAAGTTGCTTGCCATTCAGCTGTTCAAAAAGCTCATCCAGTTTGCCGTAGAAAGTACCTTTCTGGTGCGGGTTCTCGCCGTAGCGCAATGGAGTGGCCTCACGTACACTTTGCTTAAAGGGCTGCTCTTCGTTGCCGGCATTCAGGTAGTTGAAAATGTGCGTGTCGTAATGCGATGATACATCGAATGCCTTGGCAGCAAAACGTTTGCGGTCTTCCAAGTCGGTAGTGCCGTTCTTCTCCTGTAGCAACGTTACCACTTCATCATACTGCTCACGCGACGACACAATCAGTACATCCTTAAAGTTTTTGGCAGCTGCCCGGATCAAAGAAATACCTCCAATGTCGATCTTCTCGATGATATCAGCTTCGGATGCGCCGGATGCTACTGTTTCCTCGAACGGGTACAGGTCAACTATAACCAGGTCAATGGGCGGGATCTCGTATTGTGCTCTTTCAGCAAGGTCGCTTTCGTTATCGCGGCGGTGCAGAATGCCACCAAACACCTTCGGGTGAAGCGTCTTTACACGGCCTCCGAAAATAGACGGATAGGCTGTCAGGTCTTCTACGGCTACTACTTCAGCTCCCTGCTCTTCCAGGAAAGCCTGCGTGCCGCCTGTAGAGTAAATGGTTACGTTATGCTGCTTCAGGAGCTCCACAAGTGGCTCCAGGCGGTCTTTGTAGTAAACCGAAATAAGCGCCGATTTAATTTGAACTGGTTGCATGGGTATGGGTTGATTTGGTTGATTTCTATAGTTGTTTCTCCAGCAGCAGCTTTTCCACTACTTCAGGCAAATGCTTATGTTCCAGCTGTAGCACGCGTGCTGCAAGTGCTTCGGGAGTGTCTCCGGGATGCACAGGGCAGTATTCCTGAAGCAGGAACTCTCCCTTGTCATACTCTTCGTTTACGCGGTGTATGGTGATGCCCGACTGCGCCTCCCCGGCCTGCACTACGGCAGTGTGTACATTAATGCCGTGCATGCCTTTGCCGCCATATTTGGGCAACAGGGCAGGATGTATGTTGATGATCTTATCCGGGAAAGCCTGTAGCAGGTTTTGCGGTACCAGCCACAGAAAGCCGGCCAGCACGATCAGGTCCGGGTTAAAGGCCCTCACCTGTTCCAGCACGTTATTGGAGTTATAAAACTCGTCTCTGGAAAACAAAAGAGCCGGGACGTGGAAGGTCTCGGCTCTTTTTAGGGCATACGCTTTCGGGTTGTTAGAGAACAGGGCAGCCACACGTATCTGAGGGTGGTGCTCAAAATGCTCGAGCAGGCGCTGCGCATTGCTCCCCGAGCCGGAAGCGAAAATGATTATATTCTTCTTATCTGGTCGTTCCAAAAGTATAAACTTGCTTTGAAACTGCAAATATAGCGGGTTTGCTTATAGTTGCCAGTAACTATAGCGGATTATGTGTGAGGGGCTGGTGATGTATAAAGGTTGGGTTTAAAAGTGTTCTAATACTTTTTAGCTTTTGTTTGGCATAGTAATTTATAGCAAGAGGCCTGACAAAGTGATCTTTATCCTCAGAAGCATGGCAAATAAAGAAATCGTATTGTGTTTCTTTCATGAATATGCTCAACACCATTAAATTATGTAATCAGACCATTCTGCAGCCAAACGGAATCCCCCTGGCAGCCAACTCAAGCAGCACTTACTAGAGTAGCGATTTCAAACTATAGTAGCCTAAACCAGCAATTTACTCTTCGCCTTCAGTGACCAGGTAAACCGAAATTCTGCTACCTGATCGCCTTCTTCGTCCAGGCCGATACTGGTGGCTACTATGGTTACACCTTCGCCGGTAAGTTTGGTGTGTTCGGCGGCCTCCTGTATGCGCCTGCCGTTCTCGCAAATAAACGTGATCTTTCCGACTGCCTTTTTAGTGAAATCAGCCTCCATGTGCACCACCAGCATCGACACGACAGGGTCAGCCTTATACGTATGCATCATGCAGAGTACGCCCGTGGAGAGCTCTGCAGCCATTGCCAGGCAGGCAAAGTAGATAGAGCTAAACGGGTTTTTGTTCAGGTACTTGTACGGGATGGTGACTGCTGCCCTGTCGTCGGTTAGTGCTTTAACACGCAGGTCGGCCATGTACGCCATCGGGAGCTTGGCCAGCATAAAGAGGCGGAATTTGGCCGGAGAGGCTACTAATTGCCTGAACTGTTCTGCAGAGGAGGTGCTTTCTTTCATGTCAGCGAGTTATTTACGTGTATACCCCGATACGTGTACCGGGTACAAAGGAACAGCATCTCAGGCAATGCGCTATAGTTTAGCCTACCAGCAGCATCGAGAGTATACCGGTAAGCATAATAAGCTTGTTGAGGTTGCTCAGGTATGTAAAATCGCGTTTACGATCTGCACGGGTAAGTTTTATAGTTAACCAGATAGCAGGCAGCAGCACCAGTACCAGCATGTACATATCAAAAATCTGATTGGTGCGTGCGTGCAGCATGGCTATAGTTAACAGCGCCAGAAAAATAGCAATAACCGGGTAAAGTACCAGCTTTGCCCCCCTGATACCGAGCACGATAGGCAATGTCCGGCACTCGAAAGAGGCATCACCTTTCAGGTCTTCCATGTCTTTTATGATCTCCCGGATAAGAGAAATAAGGAAGGCGAAGAGGGCGTAGCCCAGGGTAACGCGGTTCAGGGTATCGTTGTATACGGCCACCACAAGCAGCATAATGGCTGCCAGCAGCGCAATGACTACATTCCCTATCAGAGGCAGCTTTTTGAGCCTTGCTGAGTAACCCCATAGCAACAGTACGGCTCCTGTATTAATCAGCCCGATAGCCAGTGACAGCCAGAAACCAATACCGATGCCCAGCAACGAGAGCACCAGGTGTGCAAACATGGCTGGCCGGCGACGTATAACAGTGCCTACTACCAGCCGGCCTGGCTTGTTTATGGCATCTATCTTAATGTCATAGTAATCGTTGATGATGTAACCGGCAGCCGCCACAAGTACCGTGGATAGACTGAGCAGGCCAAAGGAAACCTCCAGTACACTGCCCCAATTAACACCAGCCTTTAGCAGACAGGCTTGCACCAGCGCCTGGCTTAGCACGATAAGGATCAGGTTTGGGAAGCGTATGAGGCTGAAAAATGCTTTCACTGCTGCAGTTTCGGGGTGTACGGGGCTAAAGATACAGTGCAGGAGGCTGCTGCGCAAACGCGGGATGTGTACCATAAAAAAAGCCCCTGTAAGGAGGGGCTTCTTCTGTAACTGTAAAGTATATCTGATTAGATTCTTTTCACGTTTACAGCATTGATTCCTTTCTTGCCTTCCTGCGTATCGAATGTTACGCGATCGTTCTGCTGGATTTGCAGACCGTTCAGGCCAGTGATGTGTACAAAGAAATCTTCATTTGTTTCGTCCTCAGTTATAAAGCCAAAACCTTTAGACTCAATAAAAAACTTTACTTTTCCTGTTTTCATAAAGAATTAATTATTGTAATAAAATTAAATTG
>DATBUF010000562.1:0-2779 GCA_036516435.1 Pontibacter sp. | reverse complement strand
TTAATTGCACTGCTGTTTATCATGCGGGTAGTGCAGGCACAGAATGCAGTAGGAGTAAGATTTGAGCAGGAGCTTAGTTGGGCAGAAGTTCAGCAGAAAGCGAAGAAGGAGAATAAGTATATTTTTGTTGATGTATTTACCACTTGGTGTGGGCCTTGCAAGCAGATGGACCGGGATATTTTTCCCAAAGAAGAAGTGGGCGATTTTTTTAACACTCAGTTCGTAAGTGTAAAAGTTCAGGCTGACATTACGAAAAAGGATAGTGAAGATGTAAAACAGTGGTACCAGGATGCGCAGGCCATTGTCACAACCTATAACATCGACAGTTATCCTGTTTATCTCTTTTTCAATCCGCAGGGTGAGCTTGTGCATCGGATAAACGGGGCCTCATCTTCTGCAGCAGAGTTTATCTCAAAGGCAGAGCTTGCCTTAAATGGTTATCAGAAGCAAAAGTGGCAATTTACGAAAGGAGAGAAAGACCCGTCTTTCCTTTTAGAGTTAGTTAAATCCGCGCAACTGATGAATGACAGAGAACTTCTTCCGCTGGCTGCAAATGCATACCTGGAGACGCAGAAGGACTTGACCAGTGACGAACATCTTAAACTAATTGCAGTTGCCACACAAAAGACAACAGATCCAGGTTTTGCTGTCCTGAGAGATCATTCAGCAAGGGCCAATGCAGTGCTGGGAGAAGGAGTAAGCGAACAAATTATTACAACGGTAGTTTTTGATGAACTTGTACTTCCCAAATTAAGGATAGACGGGAAAAAGAAGGACTATGGTGGCGGGATGGTAGCTTACACCGGCAAGGTTAATGCCCATGTGGACTGGGATGAGTTGAACAAGATGCTGACTCAGAAGTTTCCGGATCTGAAAGACAAGATTATAATGACTGCCAAGCCAATGTACTTTCAATGGTCTCAGAACTGGCCTGCATACACTGAGTACATCTCATCAATTAAAGGTAAAATCGACAACCAACAACTCAATAGCTATGCTAATAATTTATTTCTGTTTAGTAATGATGACGTAAATCTGAAAACTGCATTGGCATGGTCGAAAGAGTTAACTACAAAGAGAGACAAAAACAACCCAAGGTATTTATATACTTATGCTAACTTGTTATATAAGACGGGCAAAACCGAAGAAGCCATAAAAGTTATGAACCAGACAATTGAGCTTGCAGGAGCAGAAGGCCATTTTTTAACAGAAACCCTTGAGAAGATGAAGGCGGGAGAAAAGACATGGTAGCTGGTAATACGGCTATTCTAAAAGTGAGAAACGGGTATTCATCTTTATTGCAACTATAGTTCAGAAACAAACAGGCGCTGAGAACATCAGCGCCTGTTTTGTTTTTACTGCTTGGGAGTTTCTTTCAGGTAATCGTCGAAGTACTGCGTTACTTTTCGCATCAGGTGCACGCGGTCTTTGCCGATCACGTTATGCGGATGACCCGGGTACACAAAGTAATCCAGCAGTACGCCTTCGTCTACGGCTTTCTTCAGGAAGGAGAGGCTATGCTGCCACACTACTACATCATCCACAGTGCCGTGGATCATCAGCAGTTTGCCTTTCAGGTTTTTCACGTAATTCAGCAGGTTAGCATTTTTGTAGCCTTCCGGGTTCTGCTCCGGTGAGTCCATGTAACGCTCGGTATACATTATTTCGTAGTAGTTCCAGTCAATCACGGGGCCGCCGGCTACGCCCACTTTAAAAGTATCCGGTGATTTCAGCATCAGGGTAGTCGTCATAAAACCACCGAAGCTCCAGCCGTGGATACCCATGCGGTTGGCATCAACATAAGGCAACGATTTCAGGTATTCTACGCCACGCAACTGGTCAGCCATTTCTACAGTGCCTAACTGGCGGAAAGTGGCCTGTTCAAATTCCAGTCCGCGTCCGGATGTTCCACGTGGGTCTAAGGTGAATACGATGTAGCCTTTCTGGGCCATTAGCTGCATCCAGAGGTTAGCGCCACCTAGCCAGCTGTTGGTTACCAGCTGCAGGTGCGGACCACCGTACACGTACACTACTACCGGGTATTTTTTACTCTTGTCAAAGTTCGGCGGCGTGATCATGCGGGTGTACAGGTCGGTGCCATCTTCAGCTTTAATCGGGAAAATAGTAACCTCGCCAAGTGCATAATCGGCAACCGGGTTTTTAGCGGTAAGCAGTGTTTGCGCTACTTTGCCATCCTTGCCGTTTATCACCCAGATCTTGCGTGGCGTTACCTGGCTGCTATAGTTGTCGATGATGTAGTTGCCGTTCGGGCTGAGTTTGGCGCTATGCGTACCGCTGCCCTGCGATAAACGGGTGCTCTTGCCATTGCTCAGATCAACGCTATAAAAATGGCGCTCCAGCGGGCTCTCGGCAGTTGAACTATAGTATAGTTTCTTGCCATCTTTACTAAAGCCTAGTACATCCGTTACCATCCAGTTGCCTTTGGTCAGGGTTCTGATCTCTTTACCATTGGTATCATATAAATATAAATGATCGTAGCCGGTGCGCTCGCTTACTCTTACAAACTGGTTCGGCTTGCCCGGTACAAAGTATAAACCTTTCTCAGGCTCTACATACTTAGCTTGTTTTTCTTCCAGCAGCGTTTTCACAAAGTTACCGGTTGCAGCATCATACTGGTTCAGTTTCATGTGGTTCTGGTCGCGGTTCACTACAGCAATGTAGATATACTTTTCGTCCGGGCTCCAGGTAATGTTGGTCAGGTACTGCTCAGCTGGCTCTCCGGTTTTCAGGAAAGTGGTTCGCCTGGTTGCGGTGTTGT
>DATBUF010000561.1:0-4456 GCA_036516435.1 Pontibacter sp. | reverse complement strand
CTGCGCTTCGGCATTGAGAACGTATCGGAAAACGACCTGCAGGTGGCTGCACAGGCAGGTGCCCGCATCAGGCTGGCCGGTACGCTGACCCTGGATGGGAATAGCCTTGTAGCACGTGTGTTGCCTGCTTTGGTAGAATCTGATAATGAGCTGTACCATGTGCAGCAGGAGGCAAACGGAGTTTTAATCGCGCCGCTTTTTGCCGGTGAACAGTTCCTGAAAGGACGTGGTGCAGGCAGTCACCCGACCGGGTCAGCTGTTTGGGCAGATGTGTCGGCCGCTCTGGAAGGCTACCGTTATGCTTATCCCAAAGCAGGGGGAGAGCGCGTTGTACTAAATCCTGATAAAAAAATCAATGTATACCTACGCTGCCCTGCTTCGGCTCAGTTGCTTTCTGGTGTATGGGAGAAGCTTACTAAAATCGGAACGCAAAGCGATGCCACGTATTACACAGCAGTTATCAGCTGCCGTGATTTGCAGCGATTACAGGCACAGTTCGCGTCAAGAGGCATTTTTGTAGCAGAAATTAGTACGTCACTGGCTGGTAAACTTACCCGGGCTATAGTTGATCACCGCGTTATGGTAAGCTAACTATAGCCTGCTTGCTATAGTTTGCCTGAGGTAGATTTTTGTATTGTATTTTTGGTAGAAGAAGAAGGGTGTAAGGGGCTCTAAAATTAATGGTAGATTTTAGCTATTAGTTGTAACTGTACGTACAACAAGTATTTACAAACGCTTGATGTACTGACAACTATGAAGACGTTTCTACCCCTGATTATAATTATAATGTCGGTGTTCGCTTTTGCGGGTTGCCGCCAGGATAACGTAACTCCGATCCGGAACGTACGTTTCGACCCCAAACTGCTGAATCCGATGAAAGTGGCCACTAACTGTACGAACTATAGTTACCAGGCCGGCTCCAGGCTCCGCAATCTTGGCACCATGCATACGGGTAAGGCTGTGGTGGCTTTCCCGGGTAACCTGACAGCTACTGCCCGCGACCAGGTACTTGCCAAATATGGGTTTGTGGAAGGTATTCTGAGCCAGAGCGCCGGGCAGGCAGGTACAATCTATACTATAAAGCTGGTAAGCGGACTGAACTGTGCCCAGGCTGAAGAGGCATTGCAGGTACTTTCCAAGGATGAGGCCATCCTGTATGCAGGGCCATCCTTTATAGTTGACAACAACCAGACGGTAGGCCTGAGCAACGAAGTAATGGTGAAGGCTGATGCAAAAAACAAAGCTGCCCTGCAGCAGCTGACCGACAACTATAAGGCACGGCTGATTGGGCCTCTGGGCGCTGATACGTACCTGGTGCAACTGGATAAGCACTCAAAAGGCAATGCTTTGCAGTTTCTGAATGAGCTGAGCACTGAAAAGGGGATAACACATGCGGCGCCGGACTTTGTGCTGGCACCCTGAACATCAACTATAGGCTACACTAAAAAAGCCCTGCTTCTTTAAATAGAGGCAGGGCTTTTTACTAGCTGTTAATGGCAGGCAACTATAGGTAAAGTGCTTCTACTTTTTCGCGCAGGTTATAGCCCGATGCCATTACTTCGCCATAAGCTCCGGCGGTTCTGATCGCAATCAGGTCGCCGCGGTTGGTTTCCGGCAGCATGACCGCTTTCCCAAAGCAATCGCTCGACTCGCAAATAGGGCCCACCACATCATAGCGCTCTTCGGAACTGGTGCTGGTCAGGTTCTCAATTTTATGGTACGACTGGTACAAGGCCGGCCGGATCAGTTCGGTCATACCGGCATCGAGTATGGCAAAATTGGTGGTAATGCCTTTTTTGATGTACAGCACTTTAGAGATCAGCGTACCACACTGCGCCACCAAAGCGCGGCCCAGTTCAAAATGCACCTGCTGCCCGGGGCGTACTTCCAGGAACTGGTTGAACAGGCCGAAATAAGCAGCAAAGTCCGGAATCAGGTTAGCGTCCGGCGTATAGTAGTCTACACCAAGCCCCCCGCCTACGTTAATGTGTTGCAGCGTGATGTTACGGGCCAGGAACCACTCCTGAAACTCGTTTACCCGGGTGCACAGGTTCTTAAACACACTCAGGTCCGTAATCTGGGAACCAATGTGGAAGTGAATCCCGATCAGTTCTATGCTTTTCAGCTCCTTCAGCAGGTCCAGCACGCTTTCCAGTTCCCAGGCATTAATCCCGAACTTATTTTCTTCGAGCCCGGTGGTGATGTATTTGTGCGTGTTGGCGTTCACGTTTGGGTTAATGCGCAACGCAATTCTTGCCTTTCTGCCTTTTGCTGCGGCCAGTTCATTCAGCACCTCCAACTCGTGGCTCGATTCGCAGTTAAAGCAGAAAATATCCTGCTCCAGCGCATAGTTTATTTCAGCATCTGACTTGCCAACTCCTGCAAAAACCACATGCTCCGGTTTAAACCCGTTTTCAATAGCTCTTTTTACCTCGTTGCCGCTCACGCAGTCGGCTCCGAAGCCTGCCTGAAGCACCTCGGCCAATATGGGCGTGTTGGCATTGGCTTTCAGGGCATAGTGTACGTGGTAGTTATACTTGGCTGCCTCAGTGCGGGCGCTCTGTAATGTTGCCCGGAGAAGCTCTAAATCGTATGTGTAAAATGGAGTAGCCTGCTGCTGCAGCTTCTTTAAATGTTTTTTCAGCATGATCAGGTAGCTTAAAAAATCCCCTCGTTCAGTTTAATAAGCGCGTCATTTTTATCAGTGGTATTTATCAGCAGGCTGATGTTGTTCCTGCTTCCGCCGTAAGAGATCATGCGCATCGGTATGTTCTTCAGCGATTCAAATACCTTTAAGCTGGTGCCGCTTTTTTCGGCAATAAAGTCACCTACCACACAAATAATAGTCTGGTCCTGGTCTACTTCCACCTGCCCGAATTCTTTTAGTTCAGCTACGATCTCGTTCAGGAATTTAGCATTGTCTATAGTGAGCGAAACAGCTACTTCTGAGGTCGTGATCATGTCGATAGGCGTTTTGTAGCGCTCAAACACTTCGAATACACTGCGCAGAAAACCATAGGCCAGCAGCATTCTGCCCGACTTTATTTTGATGGCCGTAATGCCTTCTTTGGCAGCTACCGCCTTTATGCCGCCACCTGTAGTTTCGGATTTAATGATGGTGCCTTTTGCTTCGGGCTGCAGAGTGTTGAGCAGGCGAACAGGTATATTCTTTTGTTTGGCGGGCAGCACGCTGCTCGGGTGTAGGATTTTGGCGCCGAAATAAGCCAGCTCGGCTGCTTCGTCGAAAGAGAGTTCTGCTATCGGATGCGTATTTTTTACAATGCGCGGGTCGTTGTTGTGCATCCCATCAATGTCCGTCCAGATCTGGATTTCAGAGGCATCCACTGCTGCGCCAATCAGGGAGGCGGAATAGTCGGACCCGCCACGCTTCAGGTTATCAATCTCTCCGAAGGCATTGCGGCAAATGTAACCCTGCGTAATAAACAGAATGGTGTCCGGGTACTTTGCCAGTTCTGTTTTAATGTTTTTGGCAATATAAGCAGCATCCGGCTCCTCGTTCTCGTCTACCTTCATAAAGTTAAGTGCCGGCAACAGCACAGACGGAATACCCTGTTCCTCCAGGAAGAACTGGAACAATGCCGTAGACAGCAGCTCGCCTTGCGCCAGTATAGCACGCTCTTCGTGTATGGTAAACAGGTCTTGTGTATAAGCTCTGATGTTATCGAAGTGGAGTGCGATCAGTTCTGTAGCCTGTTTCTGTTTATCGGAAGTGGTGTAGAGCGACGCTACAACCTGTTTATAGTTATCGTGGAGCGCATCAATCAGCGCATTCGCGTCATCGTTATGGTTCTGGTATAGCGTTTCGGCTATCTGAACCAGTTTGTTTGTAGTACCCGACATGGCCGAAAGCACTACAATTTTCGGTTCGTTGTTGTGAATCAGGTTCGCAACATTTCTCATTCTTTCAGCAGACCCTACCGAGGTGCCGCCGAACTTTAATACTTTCATCTAAAGGCTAAGTATAAATTGTTCAAGTGGGTGCAAAATTAACAAAAAGTGGGCAGCTTCGGGTATGCAGGTGCTGGCAATTACGCAAAAAGGCCGGCTTTTTCAGCCGGCCTTTGCCTATAGTTTACAGCGTAATGCTATAGTTTCAGCAGCTTTTCCGAAACCCGGAGGCCACTGCCCTCAACTTTCAGGATATAAACTCCCTTGCTGAGATGCCGGAGCGGGAGTACAGCCTCTGTAGTGCCTGCGTTAAGTACTATCGTTTCGGTAAATAAAACACGCCCCTGCATGTCAACCACCTGGATCACTGCTTCGCCACTTTGCTCGGACAGGAGCCTGATATTCAGGTCAGCAGCAAACGGATTCGGGTAGACCACAGCACTGTTGCCAGCTGCCCCAACCTCATTTCTTACCTGTATGATCCTGCTGTAGGCGTATTCCCCGTCAAAATCAACCTGCTTTAAACGGTAGTAATTTACACCCGGGG
>DATBUF010000560.1:0-7428 GCA_036516435.1 Pontibacter sp. | reverse complement strand
GATATGGTTCGGGACTTTGGTGCTAAGCACATCAAACCAAAGATGATGCAGTGGGACGAAAGCCAGGAATTTCCGGTGGAGGTTTTTAAGCAGCTGGGTGAACTGGGCCTGATGGGCGTGTTGGTACCAACCGAATATGGTGGCTCTGGTTTTGGTTATCTGGAGTACGTAACTGCCATTGCCGAGCTTTCTAAAATTGATGGTTCTATAGGCCTTTCAATGGCGGCACACAACTCGCTTTGCACCGGCCATATCTTACAATTTGGTAACGAAGAGCAGAAGCAGAAGTACCTGCCAAAACTGGCAACTGCCGAGTGGATTGGTGCATGGGGCCTGACAGAACCAAACACAGGCTCAGATGCCGGCAACATGCGTACGGTAGCTGTAGAAGATGGTGATTACTATGTAATTAATGGTGCCAAAAACTTTATTACACACGGCAAAACAGGTAACGTAGCGGTAGTGATAGTACGAACCGGTGAGGTAGGCGACTCGCATGGTATGACAGCCTTTGTAATTGAGAAGGGCACACCGGGCTTTAGTGCCGGCCGCAAAGAGGATAAACTGGGTATGCGCGCTTCTGAAACAACAGAGCTTATTTTCCAGGATTGCCGCGTACACAAGAGCCAGATCTTAGGCGCAGTAGGCGAAGGTTTTATACAAGCGATGAAAGTACTGGATGGTGGCCGCATCTCTATTGCTGCACTTTCGTTGGGTATAGCTCAAGGCGCGTTTGAGGCTGCCCTAAACTATTCTAAAGAACGCAGCCAGTTCAACAAGCCTATCTCATCGTTTCAGGGCATTGCCTTTAAGCTGGCCGATATGGCAACTGAGATTGAAGCTGCTGCACTGCTTACGTACCAGGCCGCTGACATGAAGAACCGTGGTCTGAACGTGAACAAAGAATCAGCAATGGCGAAGCTGTATGCTTCAGAAGTGTCTGTAAGAGTAGCAAACGAAGGCGTTCAGATTTTTGGAGGCTATGGTTTTACAAAAGATTACCCTGCAGAAAAGTATTACCGCGATGCCAAGCTCTGCACTATTGGCGAGGGTACCAGCGAAATACAGAAACTGGTTATTTCCAGAGCGATACTAAAATAAGCCTGCTAAAAGCAGTTACTGCAACTACAAAAGCGATTGATTCAGAAGATTTTAGTATCTTGCAGATAAATTTCGGCTAAACAGTTGATTTTTAAATATAAGATTCATTAAATTTGCAACCCTAATTCCAAGAGAAGCGAAACAAAAACATGATTATTGTAAACGTAAAAGATAACGAGTCTGTAGACCGTGCACTGAAGAGATTCAAGAAGAAGTTCGAGAGAACCGGTGTGTTGAAAGAGCTGAGAGCCAGAACTTTCTTTGAAAAACCATCTGTTGCAAAAAGAAAGCAGAAGGACAGAGCAAGATACAAGCAATCTCTTTTCGCGAAAGAGAACTACTAATTCGTTTTCGAATTAATATATTTTTCCATAAATTGGTATAGCTGCCTCACCAAGTAGCCATACCAATTTATGGATCTATTTTTTAAGTACCTACAGTACGAAAAGCGTTATAGTCCGCATACGCTTACCTCTTACCACACTGATCTGGGGCAATTCTCCGAGTACCTGCTCCAGACATACGAGATCACCGATCCGGCACAGGCCGATCATACCCTTATCCGCTCCTGGATACTTTCGCTGGTTCAGCAACACATACAGCCACGGTCTATTAACCGTAAAATAGCCTGCCTGCGCTCCTACTATAAATTCTTACTTTCTCAGCAGCGTATTACTGCAAACCCCATGCTGCGCATCAAAGCGCCTAAGGTGTCTAAAAAATTACCAGCCTTTGTGCCTGAAGAGCCTTTTAACCAGCTACTCGACCAGTTCAGTTTTGAGCTAACTTTCGAAGGCCAGCGCGACCGCGTAATACTGGAGTTTCTGTATGGCACAGGCATGCGTCTGTCGGAACTTATAGGCATCTTAGAAACAGATATAGACCAGTACCAGCGTACCGTACGTGTATTGGGAAAGGGAAATAAGGAGCGCATCATTCCTATCAACGATTCGCTGTGGCAAAGCATAACGACCTACCAGGCATGCAAACAGCAGGCGCTGCCCGATAACAATTCGGATAGGCTGCTCGTTACAATTAAAGCACGCCCGCTTTACCCTAAGTTTATTTACCGTGTGGTAAAGAAGTATATCAGCCTGGTCACGACATCAGCACACAACAGCCCGCACGTGCTGCGGCACTCGTTTGCTACGCACCTGCTGAATAACGGAGCTGACCTGAATGCGATCAAAGATCTACTGGGCCATGCCAGCCTGGCAGCAACGCAGGTGTATACCCATAACTCAATAGAAAAGCTTAAATCGATTTTCGAGAAAGCACACCCAAAAGCATAAGTTAAACCAATAAATTTTACGACTATGAAGCTACAGATGCATTCTATCCACTTCGATGCTGACAAGCAGCTAACCGACTTCATACAGCAGAAAGTAAACAAACTGGAGACTTTTTACGACCGCATTGTGGAAGGTGAAGTTTACATGAAGCATAACAACAGCGATGGCATTAACACCAAAACTGTAGAGGTTAAACTGTTTGTGCCGGGTGCGACCCTTTACTCGGAAGAGCATGCTCCCTCTTTTGAGGCTGCTGCCGATGCTGCTGTAGAAGCTATGCGCCGCCAGTTAAAGAGATTTAAGCAAAAGCAAATGGCACATTAGGGAAAGCTGAGCTTTCCAACTATAAATGATAAATTAAGAATCACGAGTGTCTCCCTAGGGTTAGCAACTATAGCGAGACAACTATAAAACAGAAGGGCCTGCTATAGTTAGCAGGCCCTTCTGTTTTATAGTTCAAAAGCCTTTTGTCTATTATCTGAAACTATAGGCCGAACTCTTGTTTGATTTTGTCTACGTAGTCCAGTTTCTCCCAGGTAAAGGTCTCAAACTCTTTAGTCTCTTTGTGACCGTTTACTGAAAGTTCTACTGTTTTAGTGCCCGGCGTTCTGCCCATGTGGCCATAAGCTGCTGTCTCGGCAAAGATTGGGTTCTGCAGGCCAAAACGCTGTACTATGGCATACGGACGCATGTCGAACAGTTTATTCACGCGCTCAGCAATTTCTCCGTCACTCATCGGGTTGCCGTTGGCATCTTTTACTTTGGTAGAGCCATAGGTAGTTACATACAAACCAACCGGCTTGGCAACACCAATAGCATACGCTACCTGCACCAACGCCTGATCGGCTACACCAGCTGCTACCAGGTTTTTGGCAATGTGGCGTGCGGCATAAGCAGCCGAACGGTCTACTTTAGAAGAATCTTTGCCAGAGAAGGCACCACCACCGTGAGCACCCTTACCACCATACGTATCAACTATAATCTTACGACCTGTCAGGCCAGTGTCTCCGTGCGGTCCACCGATCACAAATTTACCTGTCGGGTTGATATGGTAGATAATATTACCGTTAAACAGATCCTGAATGCGCTGCGGTAACAGCTTCAGCACACGCGGCATCAAAATAGCATCTACATCTTCCTTGATCTTGGCTACCATCTGCTGCTCAGCCTTATCTTTAGCTTCAGGAGAGTTACCCTCCGGAAGTATAAATTCATCGTGCTGCGTAGAGATCACTATTGTATCAATCTCTTCCGGCATGTGGTTGTCGCTGTAGCGGATTGTAACCTGCGATTTTGCATCCGGACGCAGGTATGTCATCTGCTTACCTTCCTTGCGAATTGCAGACAGCTCTTCCAGCAACAGGTGCGAAATGCTCAGCGCCAATGGCATGTAATTATCGGTTTCGTTTGTAGCATAGCCGAACATCATGCCCTGGTCACCAGCCCCCTGATCTTCTGGACTGGAGCGCTCTACTCCCTGGTTTATATCAGCAGATTGCTCATGAATAGCAGATATTACACCACAAGCCTCCGCATCAAATTTATATTCTGATTTAGTATAGCCAATACGCTTGATCACATCACGTGCCACACGCTGCACATCCACATATGCCTCGCTTTTAACCTCGCCACTCAGCACCACCAGCCCGGTAGTTACCAGCGTTTCACAAGCAACCTTCGACTGTGGATCCTGCTTCAAAAATTCGTCAAGAAGTGCATCGGATATCTGATCCGCCACTTTATCGGGGTGTCCTTCTGACACTGATTCAGAAGTAAATAGATATGGCATCGTTTATAATTTTATATCAGTTGAGAAATTCCCAGCCAAAATGACTTGAGAATGCAAAGCTAAAACAAATCCGGCACAGTTAAAAGCAGGAGTTATCCCTCCTGCCGGCCATAAAGGCCTGCTCTCAGATACGGGAAGTAGTCAGTTTCAGATATATAAGTTTAGAAATAGTACCTGTCTCATATTTTACCCTGAGGCTCTTCCTGCTATAGTTCAAAACTTTTTAAATAGGCGCGCGTTTCAGAAATCATTAAAAACAATTAATCATGAATCTTACTATATGAGACTTATATTATATTTATTACTGATACTTTCCTGCATATCGGCCCCCGTTATGGCGCAGGAAAACGACTCGCCTTACCGCACGCGTTTTGCCGTTGATGCGCCGATTATAGTTACAGGTATGGGATTGAGCGCGTACGGCCTTAAACTGATACAGGATAAGCAAGGCTTTACCGAGGAAGAAATTGCCAGGATGAGCAAAAGTGACGTGAATGGCTTTGACAGGTTCAGCGCCGGCAACTACTCTCTCAGCGCCAAGAAGGCTAGTGATTACCCTTTTTATGCATCATTCGCGATGCCGCTGGCCATGATGCTAAATGAAAACGTGAGAAGCAAAGCAGGACAGGTGCTGGTGCTGTATGTAGAGACAATGGCTGTAACCGGTACTCTCTTTACGTTGGCAAATGGCAACACGGAGCGGGCACGCCCCCTGGTATATAGCAACGAAGTACCTTTGAGCGAGAAAACAGATGCTAATGCTAAAAACTCTTTCTTTGCTGGCCACACAGCTGCAACAGCTGCTGCATCATTTTTCGCCGCAAAAGTCTTCCACGACTTCAATCCGGATTCTCCTGCACGCCCTTATGTATGGGCCCTAGGCGCAGCTGTGCCTGCAACCGTTGGCTACTTGCGTTTTAAAGCCGGTAAACACTTCCTGAGCGATAACCTGATTGGTTATGCTGTAGGTGCTGCTTCCGGTATTCTTGTACCACAGCTACATAAGAAATCTAATAACACAGGACTCTCTTTCAACCCGACGTTTATCCCAACATTTAATGGCACTGCAACTCAAGGAGCGAATCTTAGCTATACTTTTTAAGGTTCAGGATTTAGTTGTTAACTCCAGTCATTAACACCTTGTAAGGCAAATGACAGGAAAATTGTAGCCTCAAGCATTAGAACTACATCTAAGATATAAGCATAAAACTGACGGCTTATTTAAAAATAAAGAGAGCTGCCTTAGGGCAGCTCTCTTATAACAAACTGATAATAACTATAATGGATTCTGTACGATTGCTGGATTAGGGTTAAGTTCTCTTCGTGGGAACAACCACTGCCACTGTTTATCACCGGCAGGTATCTTAATAGCATCGCCTACTACTGTAGAGACATGGTTAGCACCACTTCTATCCAATGCACTGTTTGTACGCTTTAGATCCAGGAATCTGAAGCCTTCACCCCATAACTCTATACGACGCTGAATCATGATCTCATCAATAAGATCCTGGCCAGTATTTGTAGAAAGTTCGTAGTCCGGGTCACGTGTTACAGCAAAATCATATAACACCTGAGCTGCAGGACCATCCTGACCTAAACGTGCTAACGCCTCAGCTTCTATCAGATACATTTCTGCAACTCTCATGTATGGCACATCACCTATACTGCTACCTGTACCGCCCGCAGATATGAACTTACGGTTCATATAAGGAAAAACACTGTATGTTCCAGGGATTCGGATACCACCTACGTCTCTCCCCACAATCTTATTATTTTCATCTCTGATGGTGATTGGTTTTGGGACCCACCACTGCTTACGCAGGTCTGTATCCTCTATCTCAGCATATAACTTGGAGTTAATTGCCTTAGGATTCTGCCTAATGTTAGAAGAGTTAAAGTTAACAGACATGTAAGCAAAGAAGGAGTAGAAGTACGTAGTCTGATCCTGAACCTGGGCAGTACCCCACATCCAGCCTGGAGTAGATACGTTGTTAAAACCGGCCATCAGTTCGGTTCCACTCTCCAATTTCATATTACTACCTGTTCTGGCTTCCTTAGCTAACTTTGCTGCTTCATCCCATTTACCCATAGTAAGGGCTACACGGGCTTTCATGCCTTTCGCAACATTAATATTGATGTGCGACTTTGCGTTACGTGTCTCTGGAAGTAAAGCAATAGCAGCATCAAGATCGCTGTTTATCTGCTTATACACTTCCTCTACAGTAGCACGAGGCTGACCTTCTATGGTGTTGATAAGCATAAGAGGCACTCCAAGCTGCTTGTTGTCACCAGTCTCCTTATATCTTTCTGCAAAGATCTGCACAAGCTGGTGGTGCGCCCATGCTCTGTATGCTAATGCCTGCCCTTTAATTGCCTTTTTATCTGCCTCAGGACCATCAGCGTTGTCGATGTTAGCTATTATCATGTTTGCATTGGCAATCAACTTATAGTAGAATCTGTACACAAATTCTACCGAACCAGCATTTTCATTCCTATGAGTAATCCATCTGTATTGAGATATCCACCAACCGTTACCACTACTGGTATTTACAAGGTCTTCGCCTAGCATGTCCATGTTAATCATAACAGAACCCTGACCAGCCTGATCCTGGGAGCTGTACTGAAAAAACATGGCTCTATGCATACCATTAATAGCAGACCATGCACTTTTCGTAGTCGTAAACACAGTTTCATCCAGAATCTGGTTAGTTGGAGTTGTATCCAGGTAATCTTTATCACAGGAAGCGAGAAGCAGCGTAGATGCTACTAATGCGCTATATAATATTTTTCTCATTATTCCTTTCTAAATTATAGGGTAACATTAAGACCAAATGTAAGAATCTTGGCTGGCGTGTAAACGTTTCCTGTAGTACCTGCAAAGGACTGGTTAACGTTCATCCCTTTTCTCTCTGAGAACAGAGCGAGATTTTCTCCAGTTACATATACATTTGCTCTCTTAGCAAAAATTTTGGAAGATAAGTTACTTGGCAGGTTGTAAGCTAGCGTTACTGAACGAAGGTTCAGGAACGATGCATCAGTCAGCCATCTGTCAGAGGTACCTGAACTAAGGTTCGTAGTTTGAGTACCAGCCTGTAGTCTTGGTACGTTTGTAACGTCACCTGGCTGCTGCCAGCGGTTCAAAATATCTTTGTGCCATGCACCACCTTCATTGTATGCACCCATTAAGCTTGCATAAGAACCGTCATACACTAAGCCACCTACCTGGTAAGTCATCAACACAGATAG
>DATBUF010000559.1:0-4641 GCA_036516435.1 Pontibacter sp. | reverse complement strand
GGTTGTAATTTCGTAGGGACAGGTCGCGACCTGTCCGCTCTTGGTCTGTAACTATAGCAAAGGTTGAAGTTTATTGCTGGCGCGGGTTTGCAACCCGTGTCTAACTATGAGGTCGAGTTTGTAACTCAACTGGGCCAGAGGGCCAAACGATAGCTGGCTAAAGTATAAGGCAGCAACTATAAAACTATAGCCCAACTATAGCAACAGCAGCAATTCCCCTCTCGGGAGGGGCAAGGGGTGGGTGAAGCATGCCACAACTATAAAACTATAGCCGCAACTATAGCAAACAAGAACTCAATCCTGCTCATCCATTAAATCTCCATGAATCCCGGGTCCAAACAAACTATAGTTTAAGCCTGCTCTTCCTTTTACTATAAACCACAAAAAAAGCGCCCCGGTATAAACCAGGGCGCTTAATTGACGCTAATCTATTCTAAATTACTTATTCCATGTTCAGCTTCATGTCTGGCGTGTTGAGCTCGAAGCCGACCCTTCTGTTTTTAGCTCTGGCGCTCTCGGTTCTGCGCTTAGACAGACGCTCGTTAACTTTTACAAGCGGCTGTGTTTCGCCGTAACCGCGGGTTACCAGTCTGTCAGGGTTTTGTACACCACGCTCGATCAGGTATTCCTTCACAGCCTGCGCTCTGCGCTCAGACAGCGCCTGGTTGTACTCGGCAGTACCGATGTGGTCAGCGTGACCTTTGATCAGCAGTACGTGATCCGGATATTTCTCCAGGGCTACTACAATGCTATCCAGTAGTTGCTTGTAGCCTTCCTGCACACGTGCCTGGTCAAACTCAAAGCGTACTTTCTCTTCCATCAGTTTCAGTGTACGGGCATCCAGTTCAGGGCAACCACCTTTGTCGGCCGGGCCTGCAGAGTTAGGGCACAGGTCTTCGTTATCCGGCACACCGTCACCGTCTGAGTCTACCGGGCAACCATCTGCACCTACCTGTACGCCAGCTGGAGTGTCAGGGCACTTGTCATCTTTATCCGGCACACCGTCACCATCAGTGTCAGGGCAGCCTTGCGTAGCAGCAGTACCAGCTTCATCCGGGCACTGATCGTCTTTATCAGCTATGCCATCGCCATCGCGGTCAGGGCAACCTTGTGTAGCAGCAGTACCAGCCTCGGTAGGGCACTGATCCTGATAATCCGGCACACCATCACCGTCCGTATCAATCGGGCAACCGTTTTTATCTACCTGCACACCTGTTGGCGTGTCTGGGCACTTGTCGCGTCTGTCTGGCACACCGTCGCCGTCTGTATCAGTAGCTTTGCCTAAGTTAAAGCCAAGGCCAACATTGTGCATCAGGAAACGGTCGTTGTCGCCACCGGTAATACCATCAAACTTGTCGTTGCCAGTTAGCATGTAACC
This sequence comes from Pontibacter sp., assembly GCA_036516435.1. Taxonomy (GTDB): domain Bacteria; phylum Bacteroidota; class Bacteroidia; order Cytophagales; family Hymenobacteraceae; genus Pontibacter. Next base: position 3,263 of record DATBUF010000559.1, on the reverse strand, counting down.
AGACTGAATAAAGGCACTTACCACATCAGAGAAGCGGAAACGGATACCAGCACCACCCATTAAGGCAGCTGTTGCAAATTTGTCGTCAGCATCCAGGGCACCACCATCAGTGCGGGCAGCATCGGTTTTAGCCCACACACCACCACCGCTTGCAAACAGGTATGGTCCGATAAAGGCATCCTCTTTCAGGATAGTACCATACATTTTCAGGCGTATGCCCAGCATGGCTGTGGCTAATTGCGCGTCAAAATTACCAATGGCAGCATTTGTAGCTTCGGCGCTACCATACGTGAGGTGTAAGCCGGCATCAAAAGACGGGCTCAGATAACGGTTAAGCGAGAGACCCCCGCCCCATTCCATATCTTTTTCAAAGAACTGGTTACCAAGTTCTCCTTTGTACTGGAGCGCACTACCATATATTTGGATGTTGGTCCGTCTATCAGCATTTTGTGCAAACAAGGCTGTATTTGCGGAGAGCAGGAATACAAGCACAAATGCTATTGCACTAAATTTTGTTAATTGTGTTCGCATAGTTTTATTAAGTATATGTTGATATGTCAATACGTACATATTACAAGTGGGTTTATACGTACGCTAATAATTAATTGTACAGCAGGAATATTGCGGTTTCTGTCGTGGGAGTGTCTGTTCTGATAGTAAAGTTTATTCATAAGCAAAAGGTGTTATTTGTTGCATCCCTATGATGCTGTGTCATAATGTTATGGCTTTTCCCTTGGCTCTAAATTGTATCCTATACATCAAACTAATACGATGCTACAAGGTTTTACATCCGCTACTGAATTTAAGTTACAGGCATTTTCGGGGGGTAAGGGCACAAAAAAAGGCTGCCGGTATAAAACCAGTAGCCTTGTAATAGTAATAGTATGCTTATAGTTAGCGTTGCATCAGGCGCTCAATATCGTCGGCTTCCAGCGGAATATCCTTCATCAGATCAACCGGCCCGTTTTTAGTTACCAGAATGTCGTTTTCCAGGCGCACGCCAATGCCTTCTTCCCAGATATAGATACCAGGCTCGCAGGTAAACACCATGCCTTCCTCAAACGGACGATATTTGTTGCCCACATCATGCACATCCAGGCCAAGGAAGTGCGAAGTGCCGTGCATAAAGTATTTCTTGTAAAGCGGCTTCTCCGGATCCTGGTTACGCACATCGTTTTCGTTCAGCAGGCCCAGGCGGATCAGCTCGTTCTCCATTACCGTGCCTACAAACGCATGATACTGATCTAAGGTGTTGCCCGGCACCAGCATGGCTGTGGCAGCTTTCATAACGGTTAGCACTGCATTATATACATCGCGCTGGCGTGGTGTAAACTTACCGTTTACCGGCACCGTGCGGCTCAGGTCCGATGCATAGTTGGCATACTCGGCACCAAAGTCCATCAGCAGCATATCGCCGTCCTTGCACTCCTGGTTGTTATCAACATAGTGCAGAATGCAGGCATTGGAACCCGAAGCAATGATAGAACCATAAGCCGGTCCACGCGAGCGGTTGCGGATAAACTCGTGCCATAGTTCGGCCTCAATTTCGTACTCCATCACGCCCGGCTTAATAAAGTTCAGCAGTCTTCTGAAACCCAGCTCTGTAATGTTACAAGCCTTGCGGATAAGGGCAATTTCGTGCTCAGATTTAATGGCACGCAGGTAGTGCATAATAGGAGTGCTGCGCTCGTACTTGTGCAACGGGTAGCGCTCCTGCATCCATTTAATGAAGCGGGCATCGCGGGTTTCTACCTCTACTACAGCGCGCAGGTGCTCGTTGGTGTTCAGGTATACGTGCTCGGCTTCGGCCATCAGCGTGTTCAGCACCGACTTAAATTCGTGTGTCCAGAGTATGGTTCTGATGCCGGATACTTCCTGTGCCTGCTGCTTGGTTAGTTTGTAGCCTTCCCAGGTCAGGATGTGGTCGTTGGTTTCACGCACAAACAGTACTTCTTTCATGCGCTGGTCCTTTGCATCCGGGAAAATGATCAGAACACTTTCTTCCTGGTCCACGCCCGACAGGTAAAATAAATCGTTGTTCTGACGGAATGCCATAGAGCCATCGGCATTGGTTGGCATTACATCGTTGGAATGGAAGATGGCGATGGAAGACGGTTTCAGCTGTTTAACAAAGTTGCGGCGGTTGTGCACAAACAACTCATTGCTGATAGGCAGGTATCTCATGGTTCAGGTTATCTGGTTATGTAAAAGCACAGGATCGCATATCCTGTATTGTTGATGTACGAAGTTAAAACTTATCTCTAAAAGATGAAGAGACAGCGGGCATTTTATACTTGTAACTATAGTTCAACAACTATAACGGCGTTCGGTTATTTGAATTATGAATTATGAATTATGAATTATGAATTCATTTCTCTGAATAACTATAGCCCTCGCTCGCCTCTGGCGAGTGTGAAGGATATGGAGACCTCCCGCCATGTGCACGATAGATAAAATTTAAGTGGCCAGAGTCCGCTGTTAGCTCACACTCGCGGGATGCGAGCGAGGGCTGGAAAACGATCAACGAACAACGATTAACAAATAACGAACAATTAAGCTTCTGCCAGCTCCAGCACATGCAAAAGCTGTTCGTTTTGGATGTCGTGGGCGCATTTAAAGTGGCCTTCGGGACAGGCGCGGTGACCGTGCAAACCACAGGGGCGACAGTACAATGGCTCTTCTTTCTCTACAACTTTAGCAAAATCTGCCAGCGGGCCATAGCCAAAGCGCGGAACAGTGGAGCAGTACACCGCGCAGGTGGGGGCATTAACGGAACTGGCCAGGTGCATCGGACCGGAGTCGTTTACATAGTTTAATACCGCATCGCGCATCAGCGCCGCCGATTGCAACAGGTTTAATTGTCCGCACAGGTTCTCTGTGTTCGGGTGCTGCGCACTTGCTATAATAGCTTCGGCGTGCGCTTTGTCGGCAGGGGAGCCCAGCAGGTACACTTTATAGTTGGCAGGCAGGCTGTTGAGCAACTCCACCCATTTTTCGGCAGGGTACTGCTTGGTAAACCACACCGATGTGGGCGCAATAGTTAGATAAGGTATAGTTTTGAGCGGCTGTACTTTCTCGTAATCCTGCGCTGTTGGGTATAGTTTAGGCTTAGCTGCCGCGCCTTCTGTAATACTGCTGATGAGCAACTGGTTTCGCTCTACCTCATGGCTGCCGTTCTCCATGTTGTGGGTGTAGCGACGCGTAAACAGGCGTGAGAAAGGGTTTTTGTCGAACCCAAAGGTTTGTTTTGCACCCGAGAAAGC
>DATBUF010000558.1:0-4033 GCA_036516435.1 Pontibacter sp. | reverse complement strand
GAGGGCGCGTACGCGGGCCAGCAGCTCTTTAAATTTAAAAGGCTTAGGCAGGTAATCATCAGCGCCGGCGTCCAGGCCGGTTACAATATCGTCGGTAGTGCCCAGGGCTGTCAGCATCAGGATGGGCACCGAGGTGTTCTGTTGGCGAATGTCGCGACATACCTCCAGGCCATTGCTCCCGGGCAGGATGATGTCGAGAATGATAAGGGCGTAGTTGTTTTGCAGGGCCAGGCGCTTCCCGGTGGCTCCGTCATACGCCACATCTACCTCATAAGCCTGCTCCTGCAGCCCCTTCCGGATAAAGGCCACCACGTTAGGTTCATCTTCTACTACCAGTATGTTCATGCTGTGCTTCTGTATGACCTTAAAGATACAAAACACCCGGCAAAGAGCAGGCGCAGTATACAGGCGAAAGGTTTTGCCAAGTGCCGGAACTATAGGTGGCATACAGCGCTGCGCCAACTATAGCTGCTATAATTGATAACACTTTGCAACCGGATTTACTCGTGTGCGCAACAAACTATAGTTGTAGATCTGGGTAGAGTATCTCTCTTTCTACTTATAACCCGCTACCCACTACAACCAACTATAGCTGTTGGAGTAGGTATAAAGTACTTCTACTATAATACCGGAAACTATAGCCTTATAGTATATGGCAGCGCTCACGTTGGAACAATACCGCTTACCTGAAGTTACCCTGCATGTGGCCCGTACAGGAGTGAGGACCGGGGAAACGCTTTTGCTGCTGCACGGTTTCCCGGAGTACTGGTTTGGCTGGCACAAGCAATTATCCTTCTTTGCCGCGCAAGGGTATGATGTGGTAGCGCCTGACCAGCGTGGTTATAACCTTAGCAGTAAACCAGCTCAGGTAGCGGCGTATACCTTAGAGAAGCTAACAGCTGATATTGTAGCGTTGATAAAACAGCTCGGCAAAGAAAAAGTAGTGCTGGTTGGCCACGATTGGGGCGGAGTGGTAGCCTGGGCCATTGCCATGCACTTCCCCGAGATGCTGCACCAACTCGTTATCCTGAACATGCCGCACCCCGCCGTGCTTCTGAAACACCTGAAAAGCAACCCGAAACAGATGTTGCGTAGCTGGTATACGGCCGCTTTTCAACTACCGGTGCTGCCGGAGTGGACCTTGAAGGCACTCAACTATAGCTTGCTGAAAAAGGCTATGACCGGTACTGCTAGGCCAGGTACTTTTACAGATGAGGAAATAGCAACCTATCAGGCAGCCTGGCAGCAACCCGGCGCCCTGACCGGCATGCTCCACTGGTACAGAGCTTTCAAGCATACCAAACTGCACCTGAACCTTGATGTTAGCGTGCCTACCCTTATGCTCTGGGGCAAAAAAGATACGGCTCTCGGCGCTGAAATGGCCGCGCCAAGTATAGCCAGATGCGTAAATGGCAAACTCGTTTTTCTGGAAGAGGCCACGCACTGGCTGCACCATGAACAACCGGACATCGTTAATCAGGAAATCCTGAACTTCATCAGGAGGGGGTAGCAGCACAGAGGCAGGATGCTTAGAATAGCGTTGTGGCTATAGTTTGTGATGACCTGCTCTTCGGTCCGCGGTTCAATAAAATTCCTCTAGCCAGATTTTACGGGCAACTCCCATGCCTACAAAATCACCTTTACCCCGCCCGCGCAGCAGCACGGCTGCATTCTGGCCCTGTGTCAGCTCACTCATACTGATATGTTTTCCCTCGGTGTCGATGATCTCTGTAGTGGGCAGAACGAGTACGTAAGCCCGGTCGTAGCGGGAGTCTGGCGATGGGGCACGGCCTTCTATTTCCATCACGACCTGTCCCTCGTTATACCGGCTTACTACAATCTGCCCACGTATATCCACCCGTTGTGGTGCCAGGCTTTTACGTTCTTCTGTGGCTGTACTTGTAGTTTTCGTCGTAGAGTCGCTGGTTTTGCAGCCGGTGAGCCAGAACATACTGCCTACGCAGAGCAGTGATAAGTATAGTTGTAGTTTGTTCATAGTTATAGCTTTACAGTTTGTGTAGTCGAAGCGTGTGGACGGAACTTCTGCGCTAATTGCACCTAATAAGCATACGGATTTGCGGGCGTAATGCTTGCATCTGTTTTCCTGTTGCTGCGTACCTGCTATGTGCTGCAGCCTGTGTAGTGCATACTATAAGCCCTGTTTCGAATTTTCGGATTGAAAATCCGGCAGCGCCCTCTACCTTTGCCTGCTCATATCACTACCACTTATGGCCAAATCGAAAAAGCTCCAGAACGTAACTATAGCCCAGGTTTTCAGAACCATCATCTGGCCCCGCCGGAAGTACCTGTTTTCCGGATTAGTGCTGATCATCATTAGCCGGGTAGCGGGATTGGTGCTGCCGGGCGCAAGCAAGTACCTGGTAGATGAGGTGATCCCGCACAGCAATTTTACCATGCTCTGGTGGCTCATCGGGGCAGTGATTGCGGCCATTGTCGTGCAGTCGGTAACCTCATTTGCGCTCACACAGATTCTGAGTGTGGAGGCGCAGCACCTTATTTCGCAGCTTCGTGCCCAGGTGCAGCGGCACATCATCCAGCTGCCCATCCGTTTTTTCGACAACACCAAGACCGGCGAACTGGTCTCGCGCATCATGACGGATGTGGAAGGCGTGCGTAACCTGGTAGGCACCGGCTTTGCCCAGATGGTGGGCGGCGTGCTGACTTCGCTCATCTGCCTGGTGCTGCTCATCTACATCAGCCCGCTCATGACTTTGTATGTACTGTTTCCGGTGGCTATTTTCGGGTTGATCTCCCTGAAGGCATTTGGCAAAATACGGCCCATCTTCCGGGAGCGCGGGGTGATCAACGCCGAGGTAACCGGCCGCCTGACCGAAACGCTGGGCGGCGTGCGCGTGATCAAAGGCTTTAATGCCGAGGAGCAGGAGATCAAAACGTTTGAAGATGGTGTAACGCGACTGTTCCTGAACGTGAAAAAGAGCCTGGTGACGACCAGCATGGTGACCTCGGCAGCAACGCTGTTGCTGGGCCTGGCTTCGGCGGGCATCATGGGCATCGGCGGCTACCTGATCATGCAGGGCGAGCTGACTTTTGGTGATTTTCTGGCCTTTACCTTATACTTAGGCTTTATGATCGCGCCCATTTTGCAAATGAGCAACATCGGCAGCCAGTTTACCGAAGCCTTTGCCGGCCTCGACCGCACACAGGAAATCCTGAACACACCTTTAGAAGACGCCACCGGCCAGCGTACCCTGCGTTTAGATTCCATTCACGGCGACATTGTGTTCGACAAAGTATCGTTTGCCTACGAGTCGGGGAAGGATGTGGTGAAGGAGGTGAGCTTTAACGCGCCGGCCGGTACGGTAACGGCGCTGGTGGGCACGTCCGGCTCAGGCAAAACCACCATTGCGGGCCTGGCCGCTTCCTTTCTCAACCCCGACAGCGGCACCATTACCGTAGATGGCCACGACTTGCAAACCGTCAGCCTGCAGAGTTACCGCAGCCAGCTGGGGGTGGTGCTGCAGGACGATTTCCTGTTCGAAGGCACCATCCGTCAGAATATCCTTTTCCCGCGCCCCAACGCCACCGAAGACCAGCTGCTACAGGCGGTGCATGCAGCGCACGTGCAGGAGTTTACCAACCGCTTCCCGGAGGGGCTCGACACGCGCATAGGCGAACGGGGCGTAAAGCTTTCGGGCGGACAGCGGCAGCGTATTGCCATTGCCCGGGCTATCCTGGCCGACCCGCGCATCCTGATACTGGACGAAGCCACCTCTAATCTGGACACCGAAAGCGAAAGCCTGATCCAGGCAAGCCTTAAAACCCTGATGCAGGGCCGCACCACCTTCGTGATCGCCCACCGCCTGAGCACCATCCGCCAGGCAGACCAGATCCTGGTAATAGAACAGGGCAACATTGTAGAACAGGGCCGCCACGAAGAGCTGCTGGAAAAGCAGGGCCGGTATTACCAGCTCTATACTTACCAGGCCAGAATCTAGCGTTTTATTGGGAAAGGCACGAGCTATAGTTGCGGTAGTGCATGCTATAGTTTCAG
>DATBUF010000557.1:0-2921 GCA_036516435.1 Pontibacter sp. | reverse complement strand
TGCAACCTCTTTGCTGCCTGCGCTTATTTCGGTAGCCATTGTGCGTGCCATGGGGCCGCTTGTAACAGCTATTATCGCTTCTGGCAGGGTTGGTTCCAGCATTGGTGCCGAACTGGGCTCGATGCGTGTAACCGAGCAGATTGATGCCATGGAAGTATCGGCCACTAACCCTTACAAGTTCCTGGTTGTCAGCCGCGTACTCGCCACAACCCTCATGATTCCGGCACTGACCATGTATACCACGCTGGTGGCGCTGCTGGGGGGCTACGTAAACGTGCATCAGAACGAACTTACCACGCTTACCACTTTCTTTACACAGGTTTTTGATGCGATCACATTCCTGGATATCATTGCTTCTTCGGTAAAATCAGTGCTGTTTGGCTTCACAATTGGCATGGTGGGCTGTTACAAAGGGTATTATTCCTCAAAAGGTACTGAAGGCGTTGGCAAGGCTGCCAACTCATCGGTGGTAACGGCCATGTTCCTGATCTTTATTGAGGAACTGCTTACCATGCAGGTGATCAACGCAATCAGGGTAATGTAATCGCAGCGAGAGATGAAAGAGCCGAACTCAAATATCGATACCAGCCAGAAGGTAATAACTATACGGGGTCTTAAAAAAGCTTTTGACGACTACGAAGTACTGAAAGGCGTAGACCTGGACTTGTATAAAGGCGAGAACCTGGTGGTACTGGGTCGCTCCGGTACCGGTAAGTCAGTACTGATCAAGATAATTTCGGGCCTGTTGCGTGCAGACAGTGGCTTGGTGAATGTGCTTGGGCAGGAAGTAGATAAACTTACACCGAAACAACTGGATGCCCTGCGCCTCAAAATCGGCTTCTCGTTCCAGAACAGTGCGCTTTACGACAGCATGACCGTAAAGGAGAACCTGGAGTTTCCGCTTATCCGGCACTCCAAAGAGATGTCGGCCCGCGACCGCAACCGTATTATTGATATTGTACTGGAGGCGGTGGGACTTTCGCAAACGGTAAACCAGATGCCCTCGGAACTGTCGGGTGGGCAACGCAAGCGTATCGGTATTGCCCGCACACTTATCCTGCGCCCCGAGATCATGCTGTACGATGAGCCTACCGCAGGCCTAGACCCGATCACCAGCCAGGACATCAATTCTCTTATAAATGAAGTACAACGGCGCTTTAACACGTCGTCTATTATAATTACCCACGACCTGACCTGTGCCAAAGCCGTAGGCGACCGCATTGTAATGTTGCTGGACGGACAGTTTCAGCGGCAGGGCACCTTTGAGGAAGTGTTTGATACAGACGACGAACGTGTAAAAGCTTTTTACAACTACAACTTTACAGAATAATAACTATGGCAGACAACAAGCGTTCTATCATTGTCGGAATATTTGTATTTCTGGCCCTGGTGATCCTGATAGCGGGTATTTTTACGCTCGGGGGCCAGCAGAAGCGCTTCATCGATACCATTGCCGTCAGAGCTGTTTTTGATGATGTGGCCGGCCTGAAAACCGGGAACAACGTGTGGTTTTCAGGTGTAAAGATCGGCACCATTAAGTCGATCTCCCTCTACGGCGACTCGCAGGTAGAAGTGATCATGAACATCGAAGAAAGCGCGCAGCAGTATATCCGAAAAGATGCTGTGGCCCGCATCAGCTCCGAGAGCTTTATCGGGAACAAGAACATCATTATTGAGAGCGGAAGCCCGCAGGCCCCACCTGTGGCTGATGGCGACAGAATAACAGCCGTGAACCCGCTGAACACGGATGACCTGATGGAAACCCTGCAACAGAACAACAAGAACCTGGTAGCAATTACAGGCGATTTTAAGCAGCTGTCTTCTAAGCTGGTGCAAGGCGAAGGCACAGTTGGCGCACTCCTCACCGACTCTACAATGGCGAATAACTTCAGGGCGATGGTAGCCAACCTGCAGCGCGTATCGCAGAACACCATGCGTGCCTCTAACGACCTGAACCGCTTTACCGCGAAACTTAACACACCGGGCAGCCTTGCCAGCGAGCTCCTGACAGATACTACCGTTTACAACCAGTTACAGGCTTCGATGGCACAGCTACGGGAGGCCACCACCTCTGCTGCTACTTTAACGCAAAACCTGCAGCAGGCCAGTACAAACCTGAACAGCCAGAACAATGCCCTGGGTGTACTGCTGACCGATAAGGAGTTTGCCCGCAACCTGCAAAGCACCATGCAAAACCTGGAAACCAGCACCCAGAAGTTTGACCAGAACATGGAGGCGCTCCAAAGCAACTTCCTGCTGCGCGGGTTCTTTAAAAAGCAGGCAAAAGAGAAAGCAAAACAGCAACAGGTACAGCAACCTGATACCACCTCAAAGTAGCCGTTTACGGATACCCAAAAAAAAGCGCAACCAGTAAAACCGGTTGCGCTTTTTTTTGGGCCTACGCCCCAGGCATGCTACAGCTTCCTCTCCCTGCAACTATAGATAGCCTCCTACCTTAGAAGAACTGCAGCTTTAGCCTGCACACAACAGTTCCACTTTATTAAGTACTTGCAGGCGCCTCAGCTTTGCTCAGTAGTATAAGCAAGTAGCAACAGTAAAACTATAGTTAGAGCACATCTTACCTGTCAGCTTTACTCAGGCGTGCTACGCTTTAGCGGTTAGCAAACTATAGTGTACAGGAACAAGAAAGGCCCTACCAGATGGCAGGGCCTTTGTTTTATAAGCAGCAGCTAAAATTACGCGTTAGCGCCTTGCTTTTGCTGTAAACGGATCAGGTTAAGCGCAGAACCAGCTTTAAACCACTCAATCTGGCCTTCGTTGTAAGTATGATTTACCTGGAACGTGTCCTTAGAACCGTCGCTGTGGTTTAATACTACTTTCAGTGGTGTACCTGGTGTAAAGTTCTCCAGACCCAGGATGTCGATAGTGTCATTTTCCTCTATCAGGTCGTAGTCTGCTTT
>DATBUF010000556.1:0-3714 GCA_036516435.1 Pontibacter sp. | reverse complement strand
ACGAGCAATTTCTGGTATGTTAACAATTTGATAACACAGGTAACATTAACGTAACATTGGATTCTGCATAACTTGCGCGGATTTTTAATTTTACTTAGCACACTCTGATGCCTAAAGCAAAAAAGAACCCGAAGCACATTGTGCCAGCGCAGCCGCATAAATTTACCAGAAGGTATAGCCTGGTCGATGTTGTTATCAAAAAAGAAAAGAAGTTTTTATACTTCATCGCCTTCTCCTTTATTCTGGCAGGCCTTGTTTACCCTTACCCAAGTATAGCCATGTGGGTGGGCTTTGCTTTTGCTGCCTATTCTGCCATCGCTAACGACAGTATCCAGACCATTGGTACGTTTATAGTTGCCAACGAAGAAAAACCCTGGTACTGGCAGTGGCTTTTCATGGGAATTATTTTCCTGGGCACGGTAGCTTTCAGCTGGTATGTTTTTGACGGCGACGTATCGTATCAGCGACTTGCTACGCCTGGCCTTGATGTAGCTCCTACCAGTTTTGTGTACCTGCAGCTGGCATCTCCTATCGTACTGCTGCTCCTGACCAGGTTTAAAATTCCGGTATCTACTACATTTATGCTGCTGAACGTTTTCTCGGCCTCATCCGGTACGGTGGTAGATATGGTAGGCAAGAGCTTGTCCGGCTATGTATTAGCTTTCATTACTGCCTTTTTAATTTACCTGGTACTCTCTAAGGTTATCAAGCGCTTTATTAAAGGAGAGGCGCATATGTTCTGGGTAGTGGCGCAGTGGCTGATCAGTGGCTTTCTGTGGTACATCTGGCTGGCGCAGGACCTTGCAAACGTAGCTGTTTACCTGCCACGACACTTAAATGTGTGGGAGTTTGCGGCTTTCTCCATCTTTATCTTTATCCTGCTGGGCTTCCTGTTCTACATGCGTGGCGAGAAAATTCAGCACGTAGTAAACGAGAAATCGGAAGTGCGCGATGTGCGTAGCGCCGCTATCATTGACCTGGTTTACGCTATCATTCTTTACTACTTTAAAGAGGTAAACAACATACCGATGAGTACTACCTGGGTGTTTGTTGGTTTGCTGGCCGGCCGTGAGCTGGGCATGCGCCTGCGTGCGCAGGATAGCACCGAGAAGTTTGCTAAAACTTTCCGCCTGATCGGGAAGGATGTACTTTCGGTAACTATAGGTCTGATCATTTCGGTTATACTTGCTGTGTCCATCAACCCGGTGATGCAGAAAGAAGTGATGGACTTCCTGTTCAAATAGGCACTATAGCCTGTAAAACAGAAAAGGCGCTGCAGATTTTGCAGCGCCTTTTTTGTGCTTTATGGTTTCGTTCCTGATTATTTCTCAGGCCACTTTACTTCCAGGTTGTCATCTATAAATACGCCGAAGTTCACGGCTATCAGCTGGTCCTCGTCGAAGTACAGGTCAATCATCTCTTTCTCGTAAGAGATGCGTGTCTCGCCGCCTTCCATCTCTTCTTCTTCCGGGTTGGTGATATCGTGATCTGCAAAGAGCTGCTTTATCTGCTCCTGGCTCATCTCGAAAATACGCTCATCCCATAACTGAACGTCGCGGTTTGCTGTTTCGATACAGCTCAGGCGGTAATCATCTTCCTTGTCGAAGTATAGCGAGTAGCCCTCTTCCCAGTAGTTCCAGGCCTGGTGCTCAAACTCATCCTCTTCTTCTGATTCCTCAATCTCTTCCGGCTCGCCAATTAGCTCTTCTACTTCTTCCATTGTCAGGCCGAACTTGATCTTACCAAGTCCTTTACCTAACCTGATGTCTTTGTTGATCATTTTATATGGTGTGTTTCTTTTTATGCAAAGATATGTGAATTACTGTTTCTGCCATGTTACGGTTACAGCTAATTATTTTTATCCGGTATAGCGTGCCCGAAAGGCTTCTTTTAACTTCAGGTACTCGCTGTTTTGCTTGGCCTGATCCCACTTTGCCTTAAAAATTGCTGCTGCCTCCGCTTTTACCGGATCCTGTTCCCTTGGGAGCTCCTCACGTCCGTGCGCCCCACTTTGCCCCTTCCTGTCATCAGGCACAGGCCCTTTGTATTTCTTCCCGGATTTATGGTTAGCGTAGCGCCTGGCCCGTGTATAGCCCATCTGCAGGAACTTCCGGGCCATGTCTGCTCCCACAAAATCGTGCTGCTGCAAATAATCTTCAAACAAACTATAGATTTTCTCCGAAGACTCTCTGGCTATTTCCGGTGTTCTGAAGCGCCAGTGCGGCAATATTTCCGATTTATAAGGTTCCACCAGTAGCACGCCCTGTTCTCCTTTCCCGATCCTGTATAGTTCCGGGTGCTCCCTGAAATCTGTTTTATCAAAGTCCAGGCTATAGTTGAACGGCTTGCGTTTGTCAGGCTCCGTTGCCATAACTGATGTTTACATATCCTTTTTCCTGCGCTACTCCGGAGTTTTGTTCCGGGTAAATAATGATGAAGCTGTTCTCCTTATAGTTTCTGGACAGGAGTCTTGGCACATAGTCCATGTTGCCTGTGTACGACACGGTTCCTCTTCTGGCAGATACAACCACAATCATGTCATCTACCATCAGCTGATCCTTCATGCTTTCTACTTCGCTATTATTGGTCAGCGGCTCGAACTGGGCCTCTACTGCAGGCTTTGTGGTCGCCAGTTTCTGCCTGATTCTGTTCAGGGTGCGTCTTCTGCCTCTGAATACTATTTTGGCACCCAACTGCACCGACAAGGTTCTTACAGCTTTCAACCATCTTACGTATCCCCGCTCCAGGTCTGCATTAAGCGGCACAATAACTATAATGCGGCGTGTTGTGTTTAGTGGCTGCACAATTTTGCACACCAGTATCATCTGCTCTGTATTCTCCAGCAGGCTGTCGAGCACCGTACCAAAAATGCGGTCACGGGTAGTAATTTTCGCGTTCCAGCCCAGTACTACTTCTGTAATCATCATCTCCCTGATGGCTCGTAGTATGCCACTTGCTATGTTCAGGTCTATCTTGGACACCAGCTGCACATCGTTATCGGTTGCCGAGGCATGCTTGATTGCTTCCTGCAGCATTTTGTTTTTCCGGAAGATCTCCTCTTCAGCATGCTCGTTATCAATTACAACTGCCAGCGGGTAAATAGGCTCGTTGTAATCCGGGTTTTTGAGCATGATAGAAAGGTCTATCAGGTTTTCTATAGTTGCCGGGTTTGCAATTGGCACCAGAATTCTGTCAGGTTTGTCGCTCAGGTCCGGCTTTCTCCTGCTCTCGATAATGGCAAGGCGCTTACCGGTTTTTTCTGTAATAAATGAGCTTACCAGACAGGTCACCAGAATCAGCACGATGGTACCATTCAGGGCATCTTCGTTAATAATACCCAGGTCGTAGCCTACCAGTATCACTGCCAGCGTTGCAGCCGCATGCGCACTGCTCAGGCCAAAGATCAGGTTGCGTTGTGTGCCGCTATAGTTGAATATCTTCTGTGTAGCCCAGGCCGCCAGAAATTTTGTTACCAGTGCCACCACAACTATAGCTCCGGCCACAATTAACGCCTCGGGCCCGCGGAACAGCACTTTCAGGTCCACGATCATGCCCACATTTATCAGGAAGAACGGAATAAACACGTTGTTCCCGACAAATTCTATTCTGTTCATCAGGGCAGATGTATGCGGTATAAGCGTGTTCAAAGCCAGTCCGGCCAGGAAGGCTCCGATGATAGCTTCCACACCGGCCAGCTCAGCCAGGAAAGCTGCC
>DATBUF010000555.1:0-1793 GCA_036516435.1 Pontibacter sp. | reverse complement strand
GGTCACGCCCCAGCGGATCAGCAGGTCCACCAGGAAGAAGAACAGGCTGAAGAGGCCCGCCATGACGAAGACCATGATGGTCGTGGTGACGACCTCGCGCCGGCCCGGCCAGACGATCTTGGCGGCTTCGGCGCGGACCAAGCACGAACAAATAACCACAACTATGAGACTATAGCTTCAGCCACAGCCATACTCGCGGTGTCTCCCAGACCTGTGAGTGTCTTGCCAACTATAAAACTATAAAGCTGATTATAGCAAAGACCTAATCCTGCTCATCCTCTAATCCCGAAAATCCTGATTCAGACAACTATAAAACTATAGCAACAGCCACAGCAACGTGGACCAGGAAGTCTGCAACAGGGAGGTGTCGGACACAGCTATTCGAAACAGCAGAAAACAGCACTTGGGCCGTAACTATAGCAAGGGTCAATCCTGAAACTCTGTTCAAGCTTTCTGATCCTGGCTCAGGCAAACTATAGCAAAAGCCCAATCCAGCTAATCCGTTAAATCCGTATTAATCTGTGATTCAGACCAGAACCACAGCCAGCCACTTGCACCTACATTCCCGCGTTGCGTATAGGTAACTACTACAACTTCTGCTACATGAGAAAAACAGTGCTGCTTAGCTTTATCACCATCCTGTTGCTGCAACTGCCAGCTATAGCGCAACAGCAGCCCCTGAAAAACCTGGACATCAACCTGGAAAACTATACTTATCCGCACCCGGTGCAGTACCTGCCGCTGACAGTGCAGAATCAGCAGCTGCGCATGGCGTACATGGATGTGAAACCGGCGAAGGCAAATGGCAAAACCGTGATGCTGCTGCATGGCAAAAACTTTAACGGCGCCTACTGGAAGCAAACTGCCGAAGCACTTACCAAAGCCGGTTACCGTGTTATTATTCCGGACCAGATCGGGTTTGGGAAGAGCTCGAAACCGGAGCACCTGCAGTACACGTTTCAGCAGCTGGCAAAAAATACAAAGGCTGTGCTGGATACGTTGCGGGTGCAGAAAGTGACGGTACTTGGCCACTCCATGGGCGGCATGCTGGCTACGCGCTTTGCCCTGATGTACCCGGACGTAACAGAAAAACTGGTGCTGGTTAACCCCATCGGGCTGGAAGACTGGAAGCGGAAAATACCTTACCAGACAGTAGACCAGGCGTACAGGAGCGAGCTGCAACAAAACTATGAGAAGATTAAAAAGTATCAGCAGGAAAACTATTATGGTGGCAACTGGAAACCAGCGTATGACGAATGGGCAAGGCTGCTGGCCGGCTGGACACTAAACGAGAACTATCCGCGTATTGCCTGGAATGCCGCACTCACCTCAGAAATGATCGTAACGCAACCGGTGCTTTATGAATTTGACCAGCTCCATATGCCTGCTTTGCTCATCATCGGGCAGCGCGACCGCACGGCACTGGGCAAAAATTTAGTTTCCAAAGAGGTAGCCGCTACCATGGGCAACTATCCGCAGTTAGGAAAGGCTGCCGCTAAAAAGATAAAGAACAGCACGCTGATTGAACTGGAAGGAGTAGGGCATTTGCCGCACATCGAGGCTTTTGATAAATTTATCGCTCCATTACAGAGCTTCCTGAAAAAATAAACTCATGAAACGGGCAAAAGACAATTTCTCGGCACAGGCAGCTCTTTATGCAAAGTTCCGGCCCGTGTACCCGGATGCACTGTACGACTATATTTTCAGCCTGAAGCAGCACTATGCCAATGCCTGGGACTGCGGCACCGGTAACGGGCAGGTAGCAGCCAAACTGGCGGAGCGTTGCCATCTGG
>DATBUF010000554.1:0-5777 GCA_036516435.1 Pontibacter sp. | reverse complement strand
ATCGTGCGGAAATAATTTCCGGCCTTTGTCTGCAAAACGTTTTTTATCCTTGAACGCACTTAAAACAGGTTGCTGCAGCAGCATACTCCGGATCTGCACCTGGTTGTTATGGGAGAATTCCTGAAAGTTTACTCCTTGTAGCTGCAAACGAGCAAGCTGCCCCTTCAGGTACGTAACAGCTTTCCCTGATTTTCTCGCCATTGCAGCCGGTCTTAACAGCGGAACCAGCCTCAGTTTTGCAGCAGACGCCGTACCCGTTTGTGTATCTGCCTCCAATGTGTCTGCCACTATCGTATAAAGTCCATCAGATGTTCTTAAAGAAGACTTACCTACCCGCAAAGCTATTTCACTGGCATAATACACGCGCTCCGGCGCAGCAAAAGAGAGGCTGTCAAGTACAAAATCCTGCACCTGCAACTGTAAATTAGCGACAGAAAGGATACGCTTACCAGGTTGACTGTTGTAGCGAAGTTGCGCCTGCTTTACAACTATCCTCTCTATAGCAAGTCCTTTAAGAGGTCCGCTGGCAAGTGTGTGTAGTGGCTGCTGCCGCGAAGCAGTATCAGCACCAACCTTCGTCAGTTCAAGACTTGGGGAAGCAAGTGTCACGCTTCCTATCCGGGCAGAATTGCCTTTCAGAGCATGCCAGTAACTGAGGTCATCAAGCGTAACCTTACCTGTACGCAAGTGTAGTAGCATGCCGGGAACTTCCTCCTGCTTTTCCTGTAATTGCTTCCACCTGGCGTAATCCGGTTTCAGCACCAGGCTGTCTATAGTTACTGATCCGGTAAATAAGGAAGTCCGCAGGCCATTGAGCCGGAGCGCGTATACCCCCTTTGATTGCTGATAAACGAGCGTGGTAAGCTGCTGTTGTAACCACTGGTTAAGGTAGTAGTTACCCGTGAGAACCAACAAAGTTAGGGTGATGATCGCAGTGCCTACCCACAACCCTGTACTATAGTAGCTCCTGCTTCTCTTTTCTTTTACACGCACTGGCATTATTATTTACCCGCTACTACGCATTTGAGTTGTAACAGATGCAGTGTACTCACCAGCAGTTTTCTTTTGCAAAATCAAAAATGGCAACTATATTTGTGAACAAACGTTCATTCATAAGATGAGAGAAGGAAAGGATAAGCGGGAACAAACTATAAACCAGCTGATTGATACTGCTTTAAGCCTGTTCTCTGAACAGGGCTATGATGCTACCTCTATCCGGGCTATAGCACAGCGGGCAGGTTTCTCGCTTGGGCTGATGTACAATTATTTCAGAAGCAAAGAAGAGCTGTTGGTAGAAATTTACAGGCGTGGCAGTGCAGATGTGAATGCATCGTTTGAAGACGTTCTACCGGAATGGCAGGAAATGGCTGGCATTGAACGGCACATCCGGCAGACTGTGAAGATCCTGAAAGAAAAAAAAGACTTCTGGAGACTCGTACACGGAATCAGGATGCAGGCTACAGTGGTACAAAAGCTGGCTGACGAAATTAAGGAGCAGGCAGCTTACATCCAGGCACATATCAGGCAGAACCTGGTTCAGGCTGGTATCCCCTTCCCTGACCTGGAGGCGAAGTTACTATTCGCATCCTTGGACGGTATGGCACACCATTATCTGTTGTATGAAAACTATCCTATTGATGACGTAGCCTCTCTGCTCATCATGAAGTATAAATAAGGGGTTGAATTGTTGAAATTTTGCGGAGTAAGGCGCTACTTCATTACTTTTTTGACTTGCTTGCCACGCAGTATCTGAAATAACAAAGCATCAAACTATAAACTATGAACTCACCAGCCTGGCTCGATCGTATTCTCTACCCCTTCGCACACCATACTTTTGCGCTACCGGCCGGGCAGCTGCATTATGTGGATGAAGGCCAGGGCGAAACGATTGTGTTTGTACACGGCACGCCTACCTGGTCGTTCGTCTGGCGGCAGCAGGTAAAGTCGCTCAGCCGTCACTTCCGCTGCATCGCCCCGGACCACCTGGGCTTTGGTCTTTCTGATAAGCCTGCGGATTTTGCCTATACCCCCGAAGCTCACGCTGATAACCTGGAGCAGCTCATCGGGCACCTGCAACTTAAAAACATCACGCTGGTAGTGCACGATTTCGGAGGACCTATCGGGCTGCGCTATGCGCTGCGGCACCCCGGGAATGTGAAAAATCTCGTGATTCTGAACACCTGGATGTGGAGCCTGGAGGATGAAGCGAGGATTCAGAAGATCAGCAGGTTTATGGCTGGCAGCGTGGGCCGGTTTTTATACTTGCAGTTTGGCTTCTCGGCGAACGTATTACTGCCGCAAGGCTACCACGAACGCAAGCACCTGACCAAAGACATCAAACTGCATTACCAGAAACCACTCTCCTCTCCTTCCCGCCGGTTGGGCACCTGGCAATTTGCGAAAGCTTTGCATGAGTCTAACTCCTACTTTAGTGACCTCTGGCAGCAACGCGAGCAGCTACAAAATATAAACAAACTACTGCTCTGGGGAGAAAAAGACAAGCTCCTGCCCTTGCACCTGCTCGACCGCTGGCAACAGGCTTTTCCGGAGGCAAAAACCATCACGTATAAAGCCGGCCATTTTGTACAGGAAGAACGCGGTGGCGAAGTTGCTGATGCAATTCGTAATCTAATATTAGATAAATAGAATATTTGGTATGATTTTGGATACTGCGGTGAAAAACTCAAGCCTGTGAAAAGACAAATACGTACGCTATGCCTGTTACTATTGGCTATAGTTAGTGTCTCCTGCGATAAGGATCATAAAGATGCAGATGATGTTGTCCCCGCGATGGAGCTAAGCATGAATCGCCTGTTTATCTACCAGGATAACCATGAAGAGGTAAAAGCCACCTATACAGATGACAAATTGCAGCATAGTTTTAATCTGGAGAATGATCGTCTTTCCATATATGTTAGCTCTGGTCAGGATGGAGTATCCTTTGAGATTACAAAAACTGATCTGCAGGAAGGCATAATAGGCTCCTACGCATTAAAGTCGTTACCCAACCCGGATGCAGGCAAAGCAAAAACTACCTATAGCTATAGCAGTCAGGAGGGTTCTGGTAGTATTTATTTCAGCCAGGCTAATTTTATTGAAGGCTCTGTTATAGTTACGGATTACAATGTAAAACACAGCCTGATCAGTGGCAAGTTTGAAGTAAAGCTGAAAGACGTAGCAGATCCTGCGCTCACCTCTCCAACCCCAACCCCCAGACGATGTGATGTTATAGTTACCGGTGAATTTAAAAATGCCAGGCTAACATCGAATCCATAAACAGAAACAGCAGCAAACTTCCCTCACACTTGCTGCTGCTTTACATAATAATTCTACTTTCTATTTCTGGTGCCGCTCCTGCAGCACCGCCACCACGTCGCTTAGCTCCAGGCCTGTAGCAGCCAGCAGCACGAGTAGGTGGTACAGCAGGTCGGCTGCTTCGCCTTTCATGGTGTCGAGCTTTCCGGCCACCGCGTCGATGACGGTTTCCACGGCTTCCTCCCCTACTTTCTGGGCTATTTTGTTTACGCCCTTCTCAAACAGGAAATTGGTATACGAGCCTTCCACCGGGCGCTGCTTTCGTTGCTGGATCACTTCTTCGAGCTGCGCGATGAACTGGATCGCCTTGACTCTTTTAGCTGCCTGCTCCTCTCCAAAACAACTGGTAGCGCCTGTGTGGCAGGTCGGGCCGTTTGGCCTCACCTTAATCAGGAGCGAATCGTTGTCGCAGTCTTCGGTTATACTTACCACCTGCAGCGTGTTCCCGGAAGTTTCTCCTTTGGTCCAGAGGCGGTTTTTGGAGCGGGAGAAAAAGGTAACAAGCCCCTGCTGCTGCGTTTTTTCCAGCGCCTCCGCATTCATATAACCCAGCAAGAGCACCTGGCTCGTTTGTTCGTCCTGTATCACAGCAGGCACTAGCCCGCCCATTTTATCGAAATCCAACATCGTAGTTAGAAAGTTTAAAAGTTAAAAGGTTAGAAAGTTGATGTCTCTTTTAACCCTGTTCTGGCGCGAAAATCATTTTCGTGCCTTATTTATAAACGCGAATCTGAGATTCGCTCTTTATACTACGGCACGGAAGTAACTTCCGTGCCAGAGGTTGAAAACGCCAGCGTGTAAACTATAGCCGTACGGCTATCCCCTGTTCCTTGAGGTATTGCTTGAGTACCGGAATTTCCAGCTCGCGGAAGTGGAACAGGCTGGCCGCCAGGGCAGCGTCGGCTCGAGCCACCTGGAAGGCCTGGGCAAAATGCTCCATGCTTCCGGCACCACCCGAGGCAATCACGGGTACGCTTACTGCCTGAGCTACCTGACCTGTGATGTCGAGGGCAAAACCGGCTTTGGTGCCGTCGTTGTTCATGCTGGTGAGCAGGATTTCGCCGGCTCCTAAGTCTGTTACCTGCCGCGCCCAGCTTACCGTTTCATGTTCGGTTTCGATGGTGCCGGCGCGCGAATACACCTTCCAGCCGGTCGCTTCGGTATACTTGGTGTCGATGGCCACGGTCACGCACTGGCTGCCGAAGCGCTTGGCCAGATCCTCCACGAGCTGCGGATTTCGGATAGCCGAGGAGTTGACAGATACTTTGTCGGCCCCGTTCTGCAGCAACACCTCTACATCGGCCACGGCGCTAATGCCGCCACCCACGGTAAACGGAATATCGATGTGGCGGGCAATGTCGCGCACGAGCTCGGCGAAGGTTTTGCGTTCTTCGTTTGTAGCCGTGATGTCCAGAAACACCAGCTCGTCGGCCCCCTGTTGGGCATACCATTTGGCCAGCTCCACCGGGTCGCCGGCGTCGCGGATGTTCTCGAACTGCACCCCTTTTACGCAGCGGCCGTTCTTGATGTCGAGGCAGGGAATAATGCGTTTGGTTAACATGGGCAGCGTTTTAGATTTGGAGATGTGGAAATTTGAAGACGAGCTATAGTTTGCCCCACCTAAAAGAAGAGCGGCTATAGTTTGCTCCTCTGCTAAATGAATCGTTTTAAGTCGTTTAGGTCAATAGTACCCTCGTAAATGGCTTTGCCGATGATGGCCCCTTGTACGCCAATCTCCTGCAACTGCTCCAGATCGGCTATAGTTGTCACGCCGCCGCTGGCAATAAGATCGGCTTCGGGCTGCGTGAGGCGCAGGTGGCGGTAGGTGTTGAGCGAAGGCCCCTGCAGCATGCCGTCTTTGCTCACGTCGGTGCAGATAAACAATTTGGCGCCTGTCTTAACATAACCGGAAATAAAATCCTGCAACGGGTACTTGCTCTCTTCGGTCCAGGCCGAAATGGCGATGTTAGTGCCTTTAAAATCCGCGCCGATAATGATTTTTTCCGGTCCATACTTTAGCAGCCAGCTTTTTACGGTCTCCGGTTCGCGCACGGCAATGCTTCCGGCTGTTACCTGGGCTGCACCGGCGTCAAAAGCCTGCTGCACCGCCTCACCCGACTGCAAGCCACCGCCAAAGTCGATGGTCAGGCTGGTATTAGCAGCTATACTTTCCAGCACCCTCAGGTTCACCGGTTTTCGGGCGCGGGCCCCATCCAGGTCTACCAGGTGCAGGCGCTTTATGCCGTGGGCTTCGAAACGTTTGGCTACTTCTACGGGGTTGCTGTCGTAGGTGGTTTGGCGGGCGAAATCGCCTTCGGTCAGGTGCACGCACTGGCCGCCGATAATGTCTATGGCAGGGATGATCTCCATCATAAGGCTAAAAAGTTTTTAAGGATCTGAGCACCGGCAGGGCCGCTTTTTTCGGGGTGAAACTGCGCGGCATAAAAGTTCTTATAGTTTAA
>DATBUF010000553.1:0-2358 GCA_036516435.1 Pontibacter sp. | reverse complement strand
AGATCCATGGTGCTCAGGGCATAGTCCACGGCACGGCGGCGCTCCTGCAGCAGGCGGTTCAGGTCCCCCATCTTTTCGGTCAGGCGTTGCGGGTCGTACTGGCGCAGGTTCAGTTTCTCACGGAAGTTCTGCTCTTTAATGCGGGCATACATATCCTCCATCTGGCGCAGGTTGCGATCGTGCAGGCTAATGCGGTCCACATCATCCGGCTGTATGCGGCTGATGTCCTGCAGGGCGGTATTCAGTGTAACATCAGCAGCATAGTAATCGCGCACCAGGTTCAGGTAATTTTTAAAACGGTTTACACTTTCGGCAGTATACACCAATTCTTTGGGCTCTATGACCAAACTATAGTTCGGGGTTGCTTTCGTGGTATCCGGTATAGTAACATCCAGCAGCGTTATGCCTTCTTTCTTAAAGGCGATGTTGGTCAGGTTAAAGGTTTGCAGCTCCTTCTTTCTGCCATCCAGCAACCTTACTTTTACATTGAGTTTCTCGGGCAACAGTACATCTTCCACGCCAAAGCCTCTGTAGGTCACGTCGCTGTTTACCCCGATCTTGCTGAGCTGTACTTTTAACTGTAGTTTCTCTCCGGCATCGGCAATGCGGGCCTGCTGCTCCATGCGTACCACAAACTCCGGATTACGGGCTGGCCTGCCGCCACGCTTGCTCACATCGCCTTCCTTCAGCAGTGTAAGGATAGCATTAATGTGCGGCTGACTGCCGGTACCGGTGGCGCTATACTTTAGCAGGTATGCTTCCGGGGTAGTTTCTTCGAAAATGAGTTTGGTCTGCGCCTGCACTACAAACGCAGCAAACAGCAGAAAAGCGGTAAGTATAGCTCGTATCATAGAGATGGTATAAATAGCCTAAGATGGTTTTAGACAAAATCTGTTCCACAATCTTAAGCAGGCTTAAAAGTATAGAAAAAAATACATATTTAAAGTGGCTCCGGAAACTATAGCAGGTTGGGCAGCAGGTGTAAAGCAGATTTTTGGAAGCGTTTAGCCCCAGAATTTACTAATTTGCCGCCTTAATAACCGCAACTGATACCGCATGTATACCTACCGACATTTATATGACTTTACCAATGAGATTTTTTTAGCCATTGGTTGCCCGCCCAAAGATGCCAAATTAGCCGCCGAAGTGTTACTCGAAGCCGACCTGCGCGGCGTAGACTCGCATGGTGTAGCCCGCCTGAGTGGCTATGTGCGCCTGTGGGAAGCCGGCCGCATCAACCCTACACCAAACATGCGCATTGTGCACGAAACGCCCAGCACCGCTACTGTAGATGGTGATGGTGGTTTAGGTTTGGTGATAGCACCGAAAGCCATGGACATTGCCATTGAGAAAGCGGAGAAAGTAGGAACTGGCTGGGTATCGGTGCGCAACTCCAACCACTTTGGTATTGCCGGTTACCATGCCATGGAAGCGCTGAGTTCGGATATGATCGGGATGGCGATGACGAACGCGAGCCCCCTGGTAGCTCCAACACACTCTGTAGAGCGCATGCTGGGCACCAACCCGATTGCTGTAGCTGTACCCACTAAAAAGCAGCCCCCGTTTGTTGCCGACTTTGCCACGGCATCTGCCGCCAATGGTAAGCTGGAGATACTGCAGCGCAAGGAGAAAAAAGCACCTGTAGGCTGGATACAAACTGCTGAAGGCGAAGACACCGATAATGCGAATGAGCTGAAAGATGGCGGTGCCCTGCTCCCGCTCGGCAGCGACCTGGTACACGGCAGCCACAAAGGGTATGCGCTGGCCTCTATCGTGGATATTTTTTCGGCTGTGCTGTCGGGTGCGAACTATGGCCCGTGGGTTCCGCCTTTTGTGTCCTTCCTGAACCCGCCTGCCGATCCGGTTGGGAAAGGAATTGGTCACTTTTTAGGAGCCATGCGCATCGATGCTTTCCGCCCGGCCGATGAATTTAAAGAGCATATGGACCGCTGGATCGAAACATTCCGCGCCGCTAAAACCAAGAAAGGTGAAAAGGCTGTGTTAATTCCCGGCGACCCGGAGCGTGAAATGACCGACATTCGTCTGAAAGAAGGTATTCCGTTGCTGGACCCTGTGGCTGAAGATCTGGAGAAACTCGGCCAGAACTTCGGCATTAAGTTCTAAGCTATATTCTGGATGTGAGCCAAACTATGAGCTGGCTGCAGCAGCATTTAAAGTAAACTATAGTTGACAATACACACGCTCAAGAGTGTGCGTTACCAGCGGACTCTGACCGCGGTGGTTTGCTTGTCACAATGCCGTTTTCGGGCAGCCTTGTCCAAAACCTCTCTGCTGCGGACTTCCAAGTCCGCGTGAACTATAAACGGGAACTAAGAAGTCCCCTACAGATTACTTTCG
>DATBUF010000552.1:0-3664 GCA_036516435.1 Pontibacter sp. | reverse complement strand
AGGCCAAGCCCCAGCAATATGCCGAAACCCGCAAGACAGAAAGCCACGAACCAGGGGAAGAGTTGTTGCATGAGCAGGCTGTGTGCTATAGTTGGCTCCAGTGTCTGAACTATAGCTTTGCCGATGCCTGCCCCGATCAGCGCAAGCCAGAATACCAGCAGCGACCAGTTAGCCCAGCGCAGCCCGCGACTTACCAGCGCCTGATTGAAACTATAGCCATAGCGCGTGCAGGCGTAACAGACAATACCCAGCAGCAGCATGGTATTGATGCCGATGGTGGTACCCATG
This sequence comes from Pontibacter sp., assembly GCA_036516435.1. Lineage (GTDB taxonomy): Bacteria > Bacteroidota > Bacteroidia > Cytophagales > Hymenobacteraceae > Pontibacter. Next base: position 3,376 of record DATBUF010000552.1, on the reverse strand, counting down.
GCGTGGGCCACGGTTATGTGTGTGCCGTGCGTGTACAGGTTTATGGCCGGCACCGACATCAGCAGCGCCATAGTTAGGTTGATTAAAATCCAGACATCGGCAGCAGTCAGGAAGCGGAACGGCAGGAGATGGGTATACTTTTGTGCCTGTGTCAGGCTGCTGCGCCAGTTCCAGATAATTTTGGCCAGTATCAGCAGTTCGGTCATGCTCACGATGTAGGCTGTGTAGCGGATCACGTTGCTTACCGGCATGTTGTAGATGTGGTGGCCCCAGTTAAACATCAGGTTAAACAAACCCAGGAAGAACATGAAAAAGGTAAGCGGTTTGCGTGCAGCCGTTTTATCGCCGCTGATTTTTTCCATCACAAACAGGGCGCTGCCGTTTATCAGCATGTTCCAGGAGCCTACCAGCGAACCATAAGACTTCCACTGCACGGCCATGTCGCGCACCAGGTTTTGCTTAAAGTAGGGGAGGAGCCACAGGTACGATTCGGCAAAGGAGAGTACAAAAAACACAATGCCAGACAGCCACATCCAGCGGTATACCGGCCAAGGCTCCGGGCTCTTATTATATCGTATAGTTTTGTAGAAGTATAGAGCCAGGGCGAAAAACGATGCAGCGATCGGAATGCCCAGCACCGGCGGGTATTCCCAGTATTCCCGTCCGCCAAAGATGCCCGCTGCATAGCAACCAACTATAGTTATGGCTGTTACAAGCAGGAGCATGTACTGCGTTAATCCGAGTTTTAAGGTCAGTTGTTTTTTATAGTTGGGCAGGAAAAGGTATAGGCCACCAATAGCTGTAAACAGAATCCAGAAGATAATGGACGAAACGTGCAGCGGCCTGAGTTTGGTAAAAGGCAGTACCTCGCGCAACTCCTGCGGGAACAGGTAAAAGATACCTCCCAGGCTACCCATCACTATCCCGAGCAGCAGAAAACACAAGCCAGTGGCTATACTTATAAAACCGATTGTTCTGCTCATTCTTCGTTGGCTGTTTTGGGGTGGATCTGCCCGAACACATCCGTCAGGAAATGCTCTCTGGACGACTTACCAGTCTTATCGGCATGGGTAAGGTAGGCTGTCAGTGCATCTATGTCAGTGGGGCTGAGCTTAAAATCGGGCATGGTGGCCGTGCCGTGTTGCAGCATAGCCCGCACATATGCCTCGCCTTTACCTCTTTCTGAGATCGTGTTGGTTACATCCGGGCCAATGTAACCGCCCAATCCGTAAAACTGATGGCAGGCAGCACAGTTGTGTTGCTGCCAGAGCTTTTTGCCTTCCAGGGTTAGTTCCTGCTCAGGTAGCGGCGCATGCCCGGGCACCTCAGCTGTGTACACAAAAACCGAAAAGAACAGGAAGCACACAAACAGGCAACCGTAAATCAGCTTTATCCCGAAAGCACTACCGAATACACGATCTAACATAAGCAGAGGCTATAGACGAAACAGGTCGCAAGGTAAGGGCAAACCCAGCTGCTGTAAATGAGCAGTGTCAGCGCAGAAAGTGACTTCTGTCATTTATTCGGGTATCAGAAGGCACTCAGGAAGCTGATTTGGCGAATCGTGCTAAAGTGATTTGTATCATTTTATGTGCGGGTAACTTGTACTACACTTGCAGGGTAATGCAACAAGCCCAATCTACATGAACACAAGAGAGCAGCACCTGGTAAACCCCATGAGCTACCAGCAGTTCCGCATCCTGACCGAAGCCCTTGCCGCCGTAAACAGAACCACCGGCATGGAGCAGTCGGAAGAGAGAATTGCCTTTACCGCCCTTAACCTGCAGCGCATGAAGCGCGTGGAAAAACAGTTTGTACTTGCCCCGGAGCTGCGCGAGCTGCTGGAGGCCCATACCCTGAACTGGAACTGGCTGGTGCTGGTAGAAAGCTGGTGCGGCGATGGTGCCCAACTGTTGCCGGCCATTGCCGCCGTGGCCGAAAGTACGCCGGGCATACACCTGACCGTGCTGCTGCGCGACGAGAACCCTGAACTGATGGACGCTTGCCTGACTAACGGCAGCCGGGCTATCCCGAAACTGATCTGCGAAGAGGCTGAAACCGGCAAGCGCCTGTTTACCTGGGGGCCGCGCCCGGTTGCTATTCAGGAAAAAGTACAGCAGTTTAAGGCTGAGAACCCAGATGCAGGCCATGCCGAACTGGTACAGCAGGTGCAACTATGGTACGCCAAAGACCGCAGCCAGGCCCTGCAGCAGGATCTGGTGCAGGTAATCCGGAATGTGTTTGCTCCGGAAGTACAGCAGGCAGAAAGATAAATTAATTTTTAAACTATAGAAGATGAAACGCGCTTTTATACCTTTAGTGGCCGCCGCGCTGCTGTTTTCCTGCACTGAGCGGCACAGCAGTGATGCTGGGCGGGAACTGATGCACGAAGTCGATGCTGAACAAGCTGATCACGAGGCGCATGCAGACCATGCCGGGCTTGCTCTGAACGGCGAAGAGCGCTGGCAGGCCGATGAAGCCACAAGTGAGAACATAGCACAACTACAGCAGCTAATGCAGGAGCACCTGAACGGGCCGGAAGCAAACTCCGTAGAGGCCGTACAAGAACTGGGCCGTGGCATGCAGGCTGGTTTTCAGGAGGTGTTTGACGAGTGCCGCATGCAGGGCCCCGAACACGACATGCTACACGTATACCTGATGCCAATGCTGGAGGATGTAAAAGCACTGGAAACAGCTGACCTGAAAACCGCGCTTGCCGCCCGCGACCGCCTGGCCCAACGTCTGGATCAGTACCAAACCTATTTTAGGTAAATTTCTGCCGCGAGCTTTCAGCTCGTGGCCTTTATGGGGCAAGCTGAAAGCTTGCTCTCATGCACAACCACGAGTTGAAAACTCGCGGTAGATAAAGTAGTGGAAAAAAGGCAACCTGAAATTTAGTAATGCCGAAGACCGGAGACATAACAGATATAACTCTAAACCGCTGGCGATTGCCCCTGCTCTCGGCCCTGCTGAGTTTGGTAGTAATTGCGGCTATGGGGCTGTTGCTGCGCTGGACGTTTGTGCAGGCTGTGCCGGGGCTCAACTATAAATTTCTGCTGCACGCCCACTCGCATGCGGCCCTGCTCGGCTGGTTGTACCCGGCTGTAGTTATCTCGCTGCTACACGCTTACCTGCCCCCGGAAGTGCGAAACCGGAAAGTATACTTCCGGCAGTTCTGGCTCTCACAGGGCGCGGTGCTGGGCATGCTGCTCAGTTTTCCGGTACAGGGCTACGGTGCGGTTTCCATTACTTTTTCAACGGCTCACATCCTGCTGAGCTACTGGTTTATAGTCCGGTTCCGGAAGGATGCTAAAGCTGCAAGAGCAGGTGAGGGGAAGCATCAGTTATCGTTCCGGTTTGTGCAGGCGGCGTTGTT
>DATBUF010000551.1:0-2561 GCA_036516435.1 Pontibacter sp. | reverse complement strand
ACTATAAAACAAAGGGCAAGTAAAGCTCCCTGGAATAAAAGAGGCTATGAAACAACAGGCTTGGCTCAGACCAGCAACTATAGCCAACTATAAAACTATAACCTCAACTATAACAATGAAGCCTGAACAGGAATGTTCAGGCTTCATTGTTATAGTTGACTTAGCAGCAACTACGGCATATACGAAACCTCCACTCTGAACCGCTGATCCACAGCACCAAGCTTCTGGTATGCTTTCTTCGAGATGCGGACAACCAGGTTGCTGTTTGCTCCCGTGTCAGGTAATTTCCCGATCACACGCACGTATACCACCTGGTTGTTCATGGCATTTTTAACCTGCATAATTGTACCAACCGGGGCCGTTTTGTGAAGCGCCAGGTATTTATTTGTATCGGCTTTCGGGTCTATCATTTCAGCCATACCGTTCTCGATCACCTTCTTAACACCTGCTTCCGTTTCGGTAGTACCTGCCTCCTCCTCACGCTCACTTACTACAGGAGTAGTTGCCGGAGTAACTGGCTCTGTAGTAGCCTGCCCTGTGGTAGCTGGTTTATAAGACTTTGCTGGTGTGGTAGTTACAACTGGTTTTGAGGCTACTTCATCATCAGCCTCTGGTACATACACCGGCTTGTTGGCAGTTGGCACCGCCCCTTTACCCACAATCAGCTCAGCTCCTATTTCGATGTTGTTATCTGGCAGGTTGTTCCAGGCTTTCAGGTTGTCCACTGTTATGCCGTGCATGCGCGAAATGCTGTACAGGGTTTGCTTCGCCTCTACTATATGAATCTTCTCGCCTCTGCTGTTTACCGTAAATGTTCGGTTACTGGCTACAGGTGCAGCAGTTTTAACCGGTGTGGCAGGTGTGCTTACAGTTGTATTTACAGCAACTGGTAAGGCAGCTTTGCTTGGAATCAGTACTACCTGCCCGATTTTGATACTTGCCTCTACTGCAGGGTTAGACTCCACGATACGGGCAACAGGCACCCCATATTTGCGCGACAGGGCATACAGCGTTTCTTTGGGCTCCACTACGTGCTTTACGAAGAGTTTGCCGTTTTTCCGCTCCACTCCTACTGAGTCGCGAAGGGCGGTGTGCGGGAAGGCCAAAGCCGAAAAAGCAAGAACAGGCGATACTAAAAGAGCAAGTAAAAAGATGCGTACCATGGCTAAAAGGTAAACTATGTAAGACTATAAACAACGAAGGTGTTCCGGTCCTGAATAAAGTATAATTTTTCGTTAAAGATAATAAAAGTATCTGAACCTATGCCACTTAATCTGTGGGCAATACGCTCATTTAATTGCAGCCTGCCATCCAGGTCAAACACGCTCAGGTTATTATCTATTTTCCCGTCTGCCGACTGGGTATAAAAACTGATGACCAGGTGTTTCTGAGTTTCAGCATATTCTATTCCGCAGATGGCACTTACCTGTAACTGCTGCGCCAGAAAAGCAGCCACCTCCATAAAATAAGGCTCCCCCTCCAGGTACAGCATTGGGTAAGTACATGTCTGGTAACGCACAGAACTATAGTTGGCTATTGCCATAGCGCCGCTCTCCAGCGACACCTCCTTTCCAGCTATAGTTCCGGAGTTTGCCTGTAGCAGCGCTAGTGTTTTCTGCTGCAGGTCCAGCGCCAGGATGCCCGCTGCAGTAATGCCGTAAAAGGCCAACTCGGTTTGCTGCCATACCTGCACTCCGGTAACGGCATCATAAGCCATAATACCTTTATGCTCGCCTACCTGCCGGTTGCCGTAACCGTGCAGCAGCAGCAAGCCGTCGTGCACATCCTCCAGGCCGAGCCACCAGTTTTTAGCAGCCGGCAGTGGTAGTTTGCGCAGTTCGTGCCCGGCTAGTTCCAGGGTGTAGAAGTCAGCCAGCAACAGGTCGGCATCGCGCACCTCCAGCCCCAGGAAGTTTGCTTTGGGGTCCAGGCGCAGCCGCCACACGGGGGCTCCGAAATCGTATGTATAAAGTAACGGGAGTATAACGCTGTTTTTTTACTATATTCAGGCAACGAAGCACTTAATCACCCGCAAAAATATGAAATCTGACGCAAACCACCGGCACCGAATTTTACTATACCTGTTTACTTGCTTGCTGCTGCTACCCTTAGCAACGCATGCACAAAAACAGAAAGTATTGCTGATGGAGATTACGTCGGAGATAGACCCGCGCACCAACCGCTACACCGAGCTGGCCCTGCAGCATGCCACCGAGGTAAAAGCAGACCATGTGCTGCTGGTGCTTGACACGTTTGGAGGTGCCCTGAACGATGCCGACGCGATCCGGAAACGCATCCTGGAGTACCCCAAGCCTGTATATGTGTTCATCAACAAAAATGCAGCCTCGGCAGGCGCCCTGATCTCGCTGGCCTGCGACAGTATTTACATGGCACCCGGAGCTAACATCGGCGCGGCAACCGTGGTAAGTGCTACCGGCGAGGCTGCCCCGGGCAAATACCAGAGCTACATGCGTTCTATCATGCGCTCTACCGCCGAAGCTAATGGCCGTAATCCGCGCCTGGCCGAGGCAATGGTAGATGCCAGCACCGACAGCACCCTG
>DATBUF010000550.1:0-1792 GCA_036516435.1 Pontibacter sp. | reverse complement strand
TGGGAACAGCTATCGAGTGCAATAAATTCCGACACCGGAAAGATAGCTATCCCAGGAGGACAAGTATAAACAAAAAAGGTATGGCTCAAAGCCATACCTTTATCTCATAATCTATAGTTCGTGAGAGTATAAACTATAGCCGGAGTATTTGCTATGCGCTATAGCTGCTTATATTTTTCTTTTGTGCCGATATTTGGTCTGTGAAAGCTGCTATAGTTTACGTAAGCTGCTTCTCCAGTAGAAGTATCAGGATGTGAATCACTTTGATATGAATTTCCTGCACCCTATCGGCATACCCCATGTGGGGCACACGGATTTCTACATCGCACAGCGGAGCCAGTTTGCCGCCATCTTTCCCGGTAAGGCCTACTACCTTCATGCCTTTTGCTCTGGCTGCCTCGGCTGCTTTAAGCACATTGCCCGAATTGCCACTGGTACTGATAGCCAGCAAAACATCAGGCGTGTTGCCCAAGGCCTCTACGTAGCGCGAGAACACATGATCGTAACCGTAGTCGTTGCCGACACAGCTCATGTGGCTAACATCCGAAATTGAGATGGCGGGCAGAGCACGGCGGTTATCGCGGTAACGACCGGTAAGTTCTTCGGCAAAGTGCATGGCATCACACATAGAGCCGCCATTGCCGCACGAGAGAATTTTACCTCCTGCTTTTATTGCTTCGGCCATTACGCTAGCGGCCTGCTCGATGGCTGCTATATTGTCTTGATCAGCTATAAAGTTTGCAAGCGTTTGCTGGGCTTGCTCCAGTTCTGCCAGTATGGTTGTATTCATGTTGTGTTATTATACCGCCTCCTCCAATCGCTCTTCGGCTATAGTTGCCCGGAAGTTGTTGTTCCGGTACTCCTGCCGTTTTTCGTAAAGCTCCACCTTCAGGTCGTTTACCTTAAGCTGCGCAATATGATTCTCGTACCGCAGGTTACCGCTATACAGGCTGCTAAGTACTACCTTTAGCAACAGCAAACCTGCTCCTATACCTGCAAAAGCCTTATAAAGCTGCAACACCTGGGGCTCTGTTTTGATATGGCTGAACAAGGCACTCTCGCTCACAAGAGAGGTAAGTACAAGCGCTAACGTAAGGGCGTAAGCTACAGCGAAAATGTTGAAAAGTGTATTAAGTATTCTCATGCTTCAGGGTGTGGTTTAGGTGCTACATCATGTGTTTATAAATCTATAAAAAGATATCGTTATTCTAAAGCACCATGAAGCTAAATCATTGAAAAACGCAAGGTTGTATTGCGCATTATACCATTATTCCGTTATTGCACCAGCTGCATTTGGGTAAGCCTGGCGTACAGGCCGCTGGTTTGCAGCAGCTCATCGTGCGTACCGCGCTCTACAATGCTTCCCCGTTGCAGTACCAGAATCTCATCGGCATGCTGTATAGTGCTCAGGCGGTGCGCGATTACGATAGAGGTTCTGTTCTTCATCAGGTTTGTAAGTGCTTCCTGCACCAGCTTTTCAGACTCAGTGTCCAGTGCTGAGGTGGCCTCATCCAAAATCAGTATAGTTGGGTTTCTAAGAATAGCGCGCGCAATGTTCAGGCGTTGTCGCTGGCCACCCGATAACCTGCTGCCCCGGTCGCCGATCATAGTCTGGTAGCCCTCAGGCGTTTGCATGATGAACTCGTGGGCATTCGCAACTTTGGCTGCAGCTATAACCTCTTCCTCGGTGGCGTTAGTTTTGTTGAAGGCGATGTTGTTGAAGATAGTATCGTTGAACAGGATAGATTCCTGCGTTACAATACCCATCTTTTCGCGTACCGATTGCATAGTG
>DATBUF010000549.1:0-1841 GCA_036516435.1 Pontibacter sp. | reverse complement strand
CACCGCAACAAGTCAAAGGCGCTCAACCCAAAGACTGAAATCAGCTCGATAGTAGCTGCTATAGTTCATTAGAGAAGCTATAGTTACATCGCTTTGCTCGCGGTTGTAATTTCGTAGGGACAGGTCGCGACCTGTCCGCTCTTGGTCTGTAACTATAGCAAAGGTTGAAGTTTATTGCTGGCGCGGGTTTGCAACCCGTGTCTAACTATGAGGTCGAGTTTGTAACTCGACTGGGCCAAAGGGCCAAACTATAGCCGGCATGAACAGATAGACACAACTATAGAACTATAGCCATGGCTGTAACAACGCGGACTAGGAAGTCCGCAGCAGAGAGGTTTCGGACAAGGATGTCCGAAACAGCAGAAAAGGGGCAACTATAGAACTATAATCTCAAACTATAGCAAAGGCCCAATCCTGTAAATCTGCTAATCCTGAAAATCCTGATTCAGACAAACTATAGCCCAATCCTGCTAATCTGTAAAATCATGCTTAATCACTGGTCCAGACAACCTACTTCAGTGGCACGTACACTACGCGCTTTGTGTCGAAGAAATCTTCTGTAAAGTAATCACTGAGATTAAACTGTTTGGTTATTAAACCGGATTCTGCGATTTCCTCATGCAGGTCGCCGCCCTTCAGGTAATACAATCCCTCGGTTGGGAGGCCTGTCTTTTTGAAGCTGTTCATGACCCAGGGCCAGAAGTTGGCCAGGCGCGTTACGGCGCGGCTAACTATAAAATCATACTTGTCGTGCACCTGCTCGGCGCGAGTGTGGCTGGCTGTAACATTCTGCAGGTGCAGTTCACGGGCAATTTCCTGCACCACGTGTATTTTTTTGCCAATCGAGTCTACCAGGTGGAATTTCACATCCGGGAACATGACGGCGAGCGGCAGGCCTGGCAAACCGCCGCCGGTGCCCACATCCATTACCGACGTATGTTCCGGGAACTGGATCACCTTTGCTATTCCTAACGAGTGCAGGATGTGGTGTACCCCCAGCTGGTCCATGTCTTTGCGCGAGATGACGTTGATCTTCTGGTTCCACTCCTGGTACAGCTCGCCCATGCGCTCATACTTTTGTAGCTGGTCTTCGGTAAGCTCCGGAAAATAACCTGAGAGCAGGGTACGGATGGCGGTCATATTTTTGAATTATGAGTTTCGAATGATGAATCAGGTAGTGGTAAAATGCATAACTACAGCTACTAACGCAACTATAGCAACTACGGCTAAAGCCATAAATACATCGAACAGCAGCGTGAGCCCCGCGTTGCGGTACTGGCCTTCGTACTTTACAGTTAGCTCCCGGTCAATTTTCTCTTTGTCGCGCAGGCGCAGCTGTAAGTATAGTTTGCCTGAGCGTGAAAGTATAGTATCTGTTAGAGAACGGGCCATTGTTCTAGTTTACTGCTGTAATCTGATGTCTTATGCTTGTACGCTGCAACCTGGCTGCAAAAGTATAAAATAACTGCGGCATCGGCACTAAAAGTATAAAACCCCTGCTGCTTACAGGCAACAGGGGTTTCAAACGTAATCAATATCTCTTAAATTGTTAAATGGTTGAATTGTTAGTTCGCAGAACGATTTTATAATTTCAAGATTAACAATTAAACAATTTAACCTTCAAGCATTAAATCAGGTGCTTTTTATTCTTCACCATATCATACAGCAACTCGCGGGCGCGGTGCAGCTGGGCTTTTACCGTGCCGAGCGGTGCATTTAGCTCAGTGGCTATTTCTTCGTAGCTCAGCTCGTTAAAGTAACGCAGTGTTACGAGGCGCTGGTATTTTTCAGGCAGCTTAGCTACCACGTATTGCATAATCTCGATCTTCTGGTTCTTGATC
>DATBUF010000548.1:0-5643 GCA_036516435.1 Pontibacter sp. | reverse complement strand
AGCTATCGGGATGGCCCGGACACGCACCAAAGCACATTACCAGCTGCCGGAACACGAAGATTTTAAACTGGAATTTGTGACCGATAAAGCCTGGTCGGGTTACAACTACTACAAAGGCAAAGGCTATAGTTTAATCCAGATCAATACCGATTTTCCGATCTACATTGAGCGCGCCATTGACCTGGCTGCCCACGAAGGCTACCCGGGCCACCATGTGTTTAACGTGCTATTGGAACAGAACCTGGTTGATAAAAAAGGCTGGAAAGAGTATTCGATTTACCCGTTGTTTTCACCACAAAGTCTGATCGCAGAAGGTAGCGCCAACTATGGCATTGAGGTAGCTTTTCCAGCGCAGGACCGGATAAAGTTTGAGAAAGAGGTGCTGTTTCCGCTGGCAGGTTTGAATGCTGCCGAAGCCGACCGGTATTATGCCATACTGGAGAAAATCGGGCAACTGGATTTTGCCGGAAACGAGGCTGCCCGGTTGTATTTAAATGGCGAAATCAGTCGTGAAGAGGCTGCCGGTATGCTGGTGAAGTACAACCTGTACCAGAAAGACAAAGCCCTGCAACGCACCCGATTTATGGATAAATACAGGAGCTATGTGATCAACTATAACCTGGGCAGAAAACTGGTGCAGGATTATGTGGAAAGGGAAACAGGCGCAGAAACAGCTCAGTACGAGCGGTGGGAGAAGCGCTGGCAGGCTTTTGGGGAGCTGCTCTCCAACCCGAATACGGCATCAATGCTGAAGTAAATGCCCAACCTATAACTATAAAAGCCATCTGCTACGGTGGCTTTTATAGTTATAGGTTGGGCCGGGAACTATAGTTTAGCCGGCATCTTCCCGCGGAATAATCGTGATCCTGCCGTTTTTCTCCAGTATGGCATATTTTATCTGGTCCAGCCGTTGCAGGCCATGCAGGTCCCGTGCCGATTCCAGGATGTCTGCCTTATCCACACGCTCTTTCCGCATCCGGTCGCGGAGCAGTTTGCCGTTGTCCAGAATAATCAGCGGGCCTCCGTCAACCATTTTTTCTATGGGCATAAACTTCTGTTTCAGCAGCGAGAGTATAATGTCCAGCATGACCAGCGTCATAATGAGCAGCATGCCATTTGTGAGCGAGAAGTCATCTCCTAAAAGTGCCTGCTGGGTTGTTTCGGCAATAATGAGGAGCAACACAAAATCAAAAACAGTAGCTTCGTTCAGGGTTCTCTTACCGCTCAGCCTGAAAATGATCAGCAGGAAAACATAGATGATTACACCTCTTATAATGGTATCCATGGGTTTACATGTTAAGGGTACACAAACTGCGAAAGGGTTACGGTTTCGCCATCAGGGCTGCCCGCAGTTATAGTTAGCGGCCCGATGTGCATAGGCTTGAGATAGAACATGATACTGCTCTCCGGCTGGCCCGCCCTGAAAGTGTACGTAATGCCGGCAGAGCCCACTTGTACGGCCTCAGGTTCCGGCACCACCTGCTCTACACGTATTTTCTCGTAAAATGCTTTGCTGAAAGAGATGCTTGGAGCAGCCGATGAAATTTGGCGCAGGTGTACTTTCATTTCTGCCGAAACCTCGTCGCGTAAATAGCGGTCGTACTCAACCTCCATGTGCCGGCTGGTTGTGCTTACCTTCTGTTTGTTGATGCCTTCCACGCCGCCCCGGCCGGTAAAGCCAAGCAGTGCCGCAAGCAGGATCAGGCAAATAACTACCCAGGCAATGCGCTGTGCCGTCCAGGTGTTGCGTTCCAGTTTCAGGTCTTCATCTATCTCCAGTTCGTTGTTGTGATTTTTCATGCTATCACTATATAGATTTTCGCTATTTAACGCAGCCGGAAGGTTATAGTTAATCAGCTCAGTCTATTGGGTAACTATAGCCCTGTAAATGCGGAAAGCCACCCATGTAGGTGGCTTTCCGAACTATAGCAATGGCAAAAGGTACTTATACAAGCTTCACGAAAAGCTGCTCTTTCTCGCGGCGTACTTTTTTTGCAGTGGCCAGGAAATCGGCTTCTGTGTTGCGGTAACCTATTGGCATCAGCGTAACGCTGCGCAGACCTTTCTCTTTCAGGTTCAGCAGTTCATCAAGCGCATCGGGAGCAAAACCTTCCATTGGCGTGGCATCTACCCCCTGCTCGGCTGCGGCAGCCAGTGCTGTGCCCAGTGCAATATACGTCTGGCGGGCTGCCCACTCATACTGCTGCTCCTGCGGACGGTTTAAAACAGAGTTTACCAGGCTGCTCTTAAAATCAGCAAGCGACTCAACCGGTACCTGGCGAACGTCCGCAATATTCTGCATATAGGCATCTATATCCGTTTCGGTTACTTTGTCCCATGCAGCAAATATCAGCAGGTGCGATGCCTCCACAATCTGAGGCTGATTATAGGCTACTTTCTGTATCTCAGAGCGCAGTTTTTCATCTTCTACCACCAGCACGGTATAAGGCTGCAGGCCCATAGAGGAGGCAGACAAGCGGGTAGCTTCCAGTATGTAGTCTATCTTCTCCTGCGGTACACGCTCACCGGTCATGCGCTTGGTGGCATAGCGCCAGTTTAAATGATTTATAAGTGACATTTATATAAGTATAAAATTAATGTATGTACATGCAATATAGGGCAAGAACGCTGGAATTCTATGTTCTGGTTCCAAAAAAGATCTGCTGCTTGCCCCGCAAGTGGGCTGCCGAGAAGTTTGTAGCGTATGCAGTTTTGTATAAATAACTCAGTTACAGCAGGTATGCATAAACTAAAATAGCTGCCACCTGGCAGCTATTTTTTTATAGTTACATGGCTATAGTTTACAGCGGCAGTTTCACGTTCTGCATCAGGCGGCCAATCGGGTATAGGTTATGGGTAAATTCATAATGTGGTGAATTGCGGTATACAAACTCCAGCTGCGCGCGGCCGTTCTTGGCAAACTCAGGGTCCTGTTTTTTACGGGCCTCCAGTTGCTCGCGCAGCTTCGGGTTCTGCTTTAAGTAATCAGCAGCCAGATCCTCAAACACATAACTCGAGAAGTACTCCTTCTGCATCAGTATAGAGTCAAAGAAGTTCCAGGCAAAGTAAGAATCCACGCCTTGCGGTTCCAGTGTCTCCATTAAAAAGCGGTTGGCCTCCTGGTTCAGGTATACTACGTAATCGCCCTTCAGGAACTGCCGCTGCATAGTGCGTTTTTCTACTTTTACGTCGGAGTGTATGTAGTGGCCTTCGTACGCCCTAGGGCTGGTTTTATAGTCTGTAATATAGTAGCTGTCTACGGTTACAGTTGTATCGCGGGTGAGTTGCTGCATGGCTACTTTGTTGGTTTTCAGGCGGTCTATTACTTCGTGCCAGGCAAAGGGTATGAGATAGGCCACTGGCTTCTGAACCGTAGCGGTTGGCGTAAAGGTGTTGTAGTACCTGATGTTTTTGCTGTAAGGCGCTTTGCGGTCGTAGTACAGGCGCTGGGTGCCGCTTACTTCGCTGGGTTTATACTTGGCAGCATAACCCAGGAACGGAACCTGGTCAACTTTGGTGGTGTCGAGCTGCCAGTTCAGGGTAAATTGCTGCTGCTGCATTGTTTCCTGTTTGGCCTGGGCACGTAGCTTCCCGATCTCCTCTGCATCGCGGTGTACCGTTTCGATCATGTTCTCCATCAGCTTGTAAGTAGCTTTTACGCGCTGGTCAAAAGGCTTCAGCATGTGAGTTTCCGGCACAAAACCAATGGTGTTGTACAACGCTGTGTAGCCCGTAGCATAGCGCGGCGATTCCATAAACCCGATAATGCCCTCGTCCGGAGTGTCGCCGGCGTGGTTCATGTAGGGCACCATCGGGTACTTGTCCTGCTTCATGCCTTCGTAAAGTGTTGGCAGCATTTTGCCTGTCAGGTACTTAGCCAGGGTGGGGTTCAGTTTGTTGTGCTGGGTGGCGATCAGCGTCATCACGTGCTGGTAATCGGCTCCGTTAGAGGTATGGTTGTCCATAAATACATCCGGGTCCCAGTCGCGGAAAATCAGGTGAAACAGTTTGGCATTACGGGAGTCGGTTTTAATATAGTCGCGGTTCAGGTCCAGGTTGCGCGCATTGCCCCGGAAACCGTAGATTTCAGGGCCGTTCTGGTTAGTGCGGGTGTGGCTGTTGCGGTTCAGGGCACCGCCAATGTTGTACACCGGTATAATAGCCAGCACCACGTTATCCAGCTGCTTTCGCTTTTTCTTGTCCTGCAGGTAATCGCGCGCCAGCAGCATGGTGGCATCAATGCCTTCCGGCTCGCCGGGGTGTATGCCGTTCTGTATCAGCAGCACGCGCTTGTTCTTTTGCCTGATAGAGGCCGGGTCAAAATCCTTATCCGTGGAAACGATGACCAGGTGGAGCAAACGGCCGGAGTCTGTGTAACCATAAGGCACCATTTTAACCTCTTCATAGGCTTTATCGAAGTTCTTGTACCATTCAATGGCTTCGTCGTAAGTGGCGGTCTGGTTGCCGTTGCCTTTTTCGTAGGGCGTTTTAAGGTCTGTTTTGCCGGGCGTACCCGTCGTGAGCAGGGCAGCTAATAGCAGCGTGGTGAGCATAGGTAAATGTAGCAGGTTTGGTGAGGGTGTAATTTAAGATTTTTCCGATAATTCTGCCAGGCAGGAGCAGGGCAGGCAAACTATAGTTTGAACAGAAACAAAAACTCCTGCCATACAAAAGTGATACTTGTGCGTGGCAGGAGCTTAACTATAGGTTTGGTAAAGTTAGTATAGTCTGCGGTCTTTTCTGCTTGGGAAAATAGTCTTGTCGAGGCTGTATTTGCCGGGGCCGATGAACAGGAGTGAGAAGAAAAGGATGCCTGCTTCCAGGGCGTGGGAGTACCCTCCGAAACCCTCACCAGCTGCTGCGTGGCGGGCAGTTGCTACCAGCATGGTAATCACGAGCAGGGCACAGGCAATGCGGTAAAAGAAGCCCAGCACGATCAGGGCGCCACCTACTACCTCTGCAAAGCCCGCCATAAAGCCCCAGAATACCGGTGCAAAACCGATCCCCATCAGCTCCATTGTTTTTCCGATCTGTTCCCATTTTTCTGGTCCGCCTGTTAGTTTGGGCCATCCGTGCAGGATGAACATAAAGCCTATGCCAATGCGCAGGAGCAGGAGCCCTGTGTCTTTATATTTGTAGCGGGATCGAAATAAAGCCATGGAGCAATAATACAAACTAGCTCTAAATATTGCAAATGGCTAATATACAAGAATCGCCTTCACCTGTGTGTCTGCCGGCACTGTTTGCGGGGTTAGTCGTGCCCGCTGGTTTGCTGGCACCTGGCTGGCATGCAGCACAAAGCTCATGTTGCCATCCTGTGCTACCGCTACCAGGCCGCCGTCTGCTAAAGTTACCGTACTGATCGGGTGCGCCTGCTGCACTTCCCCGTAAGTAGAGCCCACTCTGATGCCCTTGGTTGTCTGGTAAGCATCGGATTGTACATCGAGGCGCCATACGCTGCAGGTGGTGTTGCATTGCTGCTCTACTAAAATGCCTTTGCTGTGTTGTGCAGGTTTTATAAGGTAAGCTGTTGCCTGCGTGCCCTCCTGCAGCAGGGTAGTATCCGCAATACTAAAACCTTCGGGTATGTTCTGGCGCATAGCCTCTATGGCCTCGCCTATAGTTACAAAACCTACTTTGCCC
>DATBUF010000547.1:0-5855 GCA_036516435.1 Pontibacter sp. | reverse complement strand
GAGGAGTGGTCGCCATCCCCGATATCTTCGGTAAGCGCCATCGCGATAAAATCGCTTATACTTTTTTCGGTCAGGTATGTCGGTTTCACGGTGCAAAAATAAAAAAAGCCCGGTATAAACCCCGGGCCTTTCTGAAAATATACTTCTTATAGTTAATCTTTTATAAAATTCATGGATTGTATCTTCGAATCTTTCATGCGTACCAGCACGGTGTAAGTGCCTCCTTTGGAAGTAAAGGTACCAATCGCGTACTGCTGCCCCTTATCGGAAGATCCTTGATGGCTGTAAGTAAAGTCTACCGGCGCATTTCTGCTGAAGAAGCTTTTCATGACAAACTCTGCCTGTGTGCTGCTATAGCTGGTAGCCTCCTTGCCATTCAGGGTAAGTTCCACTACGCTGTTAAAGTTACGTGCAAGGTCCTTAGAAGAGCCGGCCTTCATCGCTGATTTTACACCATCCATTACACCGCCCTGCGCTACAGCCTGCCCTGCAGACATAAACACAACCATCACCAGCAAAGTAAAAACTACGGCAAACTGTTTTAAATTTTTCATAACAATATAAGTAACCTCGCACTTAAGTTAGCTAAAACTATGCCAACTAATGTACAATTTTTCGGCCATTAAAGATAGCGCTATTTAGAAGATATTTAAAACCTGTATTTTTTACCTGTACGTACTGCATGGCTCGTTTAAGGGTTTAAGGCTACCGGGGTAACAGTCTTCGCTCATTTATATTACGGATGCCATTGCAAGATTATAGCTATATTTGCAGCATGAACAAGCAGGTACTTTTAGTGATTCTGGATGGGTGGGGAATAGCTACCAATCCGGCAGTTTCGGCCATACAGAAAGCCAATACACCCTTCTACGATTCTATACTACAGAAATACCCACATACCAGGCTGCAAGCTTCCGGCGAAGCAGTAGGGCTGCCTGACGGCCAGATGGGAAACTCTGAAGTAGGCCACATGAACATCGGGGCCGGACGGGTGGTATACCAGGACCTGGTACTGATTAACAAAACGATAGCCGAGCACAAACTACGCAACATGCCTGCCCTAGCAAGTGCTTACAAATATGCTAAAGAGAATAAAAAGCCTGTACACCTGATCGGGCTGGTTTCTGACGGAGGGGTGCACTCGCACATCGAGCACCTGAAAGCACTTTGCACTGTTGCCTTTGATGAAGGGCTGCAGCACGTATACATTCACGCTTTTACCGATGGCCGTGACACTGACCCAAAAGGCGGCGTGAAGTACATGAATGACCTGAGCGAGCACATCGACCGCACCACGGGAACTATAGCTTCTGTAGTAGGCCGCTACTACGCCATGGACCGCGATAACAGATGGGAGCGTGTAAAACTGGCTTACGACCTAATGGTACATGGCATTGGCACACCATCCAACAGCATCATCGGAGCCATGCTTGACTCTTACAATGCCGGCATCACCGACGAATTTATTAAACCTATAGTACGCGTAGATAGCAACGGAGAGCCTGTGGCAACTATAAAAGACGGCGATGTGGTGATCTGCTTTAACTTCAGGACGGACCGTGGCCGCGAGATTACGCAGGCCCTGACACAGCGCGACTTCCCGGAGCAGAACATGCACAAGCTGGACCTGCACTACGTTACCATGACCAACTACGACGATACATTCACAAACGTAACGTCAGTATTCGATAAAGACAACCTGAACAACACCTTGGGCGAGGTACTCGAGAAGGCCGGCAAGACGCAGATCCGGATGGCTGAAACAGAGAAGTACCCGCACGTGACATTCTTTTTCTCAGGAGGCCGTGAGACAGAGTTTAAAGGTGAACGTCGCCTGCTGTGCCCGTCTCCGAAGGTAGCAACCTACGACCTGAAACCGGAAATGAGCGCTTACGACCTGCGCGATGTGCTGGTGCCGGAGCTGAAGCAGAAGAGTGCTGACTTTGTGTGCCTGAACTTTGCCAACCCGGACATGGTAGGGCACACCGGCGTGTTTGAGGCGGCCGTAAAAGCCTGCGAGGTAGTAGACGAGTGTGCTGCTGCTGTAGTAACTACCGCCCTAGAAAATGATTATGACATCATAGTGATCGCCGACCATGGCAATGCCGACTGCATGATAAATGAAGATGGCACCCCTAATACCGCACACACCACAAACCTGGTACCTTGCGTATTGGTAAGTAACACATTTACAGGCGAGCTCAACGATGGCGGTAAACTAGGTGATGTAGCGCCAACTATACTGGAGCTGATGGGCATACCGCAGCCGCCTGAAATGACAGGAAATTCACTTATAAAGCATTAACACGTGAGAAACTATAGTTTAGCCTTGCTTAGCATGCTGTTTCTGGGGCTCGCTGCCTGTGAGCAACCTGTACCCCATAAAACAGCTGCCAACGATGGCTACTATAACCTTGCAGCTTACGTACAGCGGGAAACGCGACGCCTGCAGGCCGAGCAGCCTGCTGTACTTAAATCCGTAACGACGGAGCGGGAACCAGCCGAAACCCTACAGCTGAATAACCTGGACTGGGCCGAGGAGCTGTCCATATTTGCGGAGGCTGATATAAGCAAACCAACCCTACGGGAATACTACACCCGCCAGGAGCAGTTGCTACCCGATGGCACTACAGCAGTAACGTACGTGAAAGAGGAAAATGCTGAGGCACCTGTAGAACGCCTGTACCTGGAGCTAACCCCTGACCAGCACCTGCGCTACCTCGAGGCAACCTTACTCGACCAGAACATCCTTTTCTATTCCCGCCGGAAGGCCATACTGGAGGCAAACCCACTAAACGGCAACCTGGCTACCTACCGTGTAGATGGTGTACAGAAACTCATCTTCAGCGACTCGTTACACTACAGTGTGCAGGCTAATCTATAGTTCCGCCCTTTTCATATCTACAGTGTAGTCTGCAGCAATTTAGTTTTGTATCTTTCGCTGTACTATAGTTTACCGCATTCTATACTTTTACACTGCTCTCATGCGCCTTTTTTATCTCCTGTGGGTTACCTTGCTGCTACTGGCATTGCCATGCCATAGTCAGCAGTATGCGGTGCCCAAGCCACCAACCGGTCGCACCTGTGGGGTAGACCAGTATCAGAAAACATTGGAGCAACTACAACCCGGAACACTGCAGCAACAGCAAAGGGCAAGAGAGGCTGTTCATACCTACCTCCGCCAGAGCACCAACCAGCAGCAACTGCGCAAAGCTGAGACCACCATCACTATTCCGGTAGTTTTTCACATTCTCTACAACACACCGGAGCAAAATATCCCGGACACGCAGATTCTTTCACAATTAGCGGTGCTGAATGAGGACTTCCGGAGAGCAAATGCAGACCGCATCCATACGCCCAGTCACTTTCAGGCGATTGCCGGCGATGCGGGTATTGAGTTTTGCCTGGCCTCTACAGGCCCTGATGGTGAACCAACTACCGGCATTACCCGCACCCAGACCAGTGTAGCAGCATTCAGCGCCTCAAATAACCGCATAAAGCGGGGAAACAACGGCGGCGCTGATGCCTGGGACCGCGATCAGTACCTGAATATCTGGGTCGGGAACATAGGGGATGACATACTGGGCTGGGCTACTTTCCCGGAAGCATCTACTGCTTCGCAAAACGATGGGGTGGTACTACATTTCCAGGCTGTTGGCGCTGCACCACACAACCCGTTTGATACCCAGTTTAACAGGGGCCGCACAGCTACACACGAAATTGGCCATTGGCTTGGGCTCCGCCACATCTGGGGCGACTACGAAGACACCTGCTCCGACTCTGACGGCATCGACGACACTCCCAATCAGAAAGGTAGCAACTATAACTGCCCGTCCGGCATTCTGATCTCCTGCAACAACGGCCCTTACGGCGATATGTGGCAAAACTACATGGACTATAGCGATGATGCCTGCATGAACCTGTTTACGCAGGGCCAGGTAGCCTATATGCGCGCCGTTTTGCACTCGCTCAGAAGCAAACTACTGACTTCGGTAGCCTGCACAGGTGGTCTCCGTTCCGGTTTTGAGGCAGCAACAGACACCCTGGTTGCAGCAGGGGAAACGGTGCAGTTTCAGGATAAATCGGTGGGAGTGAAGCCTGCTTCGTGGTTCTGGGAATTTGAAGGCGGCGTTCCGGCAACCTCTACACAGCAGCACCCCATTGTTACTTACCCCAAGCCAGGCAACTATAGCGTAACCCTTACTATAGCCAACAGCCAGATGAGCAGCACCGAGACCCGGAAGCAGTACATTGAAGTGACGCCTGACGCCCTAACCGTTTACCCGGTACCGGCCTCTGATTACATCATAATAGAACAACCGGCCCGCGTAAAAACCCGCCATGTAGAGCTCATCAGCAGGCTGGGGCAGGTGGTACTCAGTAAACAGGTATCATCCCGCAAAGCTGAGCTTAAAACTATAGGTTTACCAGGTGGCGTATACATTTTGCGCATCAGCAGTTCCGAGGGCGTTTCTACCAGGAAAATTACGATTATCAGGTAAGTTTACTGGCTTCCCATTAGTGTTACTACCAGCCAGCGTTTAGAGGCGTGGTTGCGGTGTTCGCACAGGTATATGCCCTGCCAGGTACCCAGGTTAAACTTTCCATTAGTTATCGGCACTGTTACAGAGCTGCCTAGTATCGCTGCTTTCAGATGTGCCGGCATATCGTCGGGGCCTTCGGATGTATGGCGGTAGTAAGGCGCATTTTCAGGAACCATCTGATTAAAGTGGCTCTCAAAATCCTGCCTTACAGTAGGGTCAGCGTCCTCGTTTATAGTTAGGCTGGCTGAGGTGTGCTTGATAAAGATGTGCGCCATTCCAACCTGTATAGTTTCCAGCTCCGGCAACTGGGCTTCTAGCAGGTCTGTAATCAGGTGAAAGCCGCGCTTCACGGCCGGTAATCGTATCTCTTTCTGGTACCAGGTCATAGTTAATTGTGAATGAGTGAATGAGCGAATGTGAATTTTTGATTTCGCTCTTTAAACTATAGATCAGGCGGCTCTATACCTTAATCAATTATTGGAAAGTCAGTTACTCAGAATTAATCTATAGTTCGCTCGTAAGCGCCAATGTCGGGTTTAGTTTGGCTGCGGTTTTTGCCGGCCAGATCTTTAGCTATAGTTTGCAGCACACGGGCAGCGCCACTCGCCGGCGACAGGGTATCCAATTGAAAACCATACTTGGCAGGCTCCTTGAATTTAGGGTCTTTGTTCAGGATGTTGCCGCTGTTGTTAAAGAGTTCGGCATACTTGGCTGTGCGCAGCAGGTTGTTGGCAGCTTCTATAGTTCCTGCAGTGCCTACATCCAGCAGCAGTTCATCACTGGCGCTAAAATCATCGGAGTAAACTATAGTATTCAGCAGGCGCAGGCTGGTTGGCTTATCTCTGATCTCCGTTTCCGGTACATAGTCTGTGAGCACAAAAGCCGGATTCTGGCGCGGGAGCGTATTATTATAGTTGGCAATGGTGGAATACAGCACTTCATAGTTGCCGCCGCCCAGCCCGCCGAAGCCAAATTGCCCGCAGTTATAGATCAGCGTATTCACAACCTTTACATCCGAGGTAAATGCCACAATTCCATCCAGAAAAGCATTGGAAATGATGCAGCCTTCTACCAACGTGCCTGCCATACCGGGGTTGCCAATCCGCAGGCCATAGGTCGTGTTCCTGATATCGGCATATCGTATGGTGTTGTTGCTGCTTTGGGTAAGTATCCGGATGCCTTCCCACTGGCCGGGAGCCTGGGCATATGCCGGCTCGCGACGGTAACCACTGAAAACCACCCGTTTTTCTGGCGTGCCCTTTACGTTAAGGGTACCATTTACCAGCAACACGCCCTTGCTGCCGGCATAAA
>DATBUF010000546.1:0-8247 GCA_036516435.1 Pontibacter sp. | reverse complement strand
AGCAACTATAAACTATAGCTGTGGTAGCACAGCAACGCGGACCAAGAAGCCCGCAGCAGAGAAGTTTCGGAGCTGAGTGTACAGAATAGCAAATAGGGCGTAACTATAGAACTATATCCATAACTATAGCAATAGCTAAATTCTGCTAATCCATAAAATCCCTTAATCACCGGTTCAGACTAACTTCAACAGTTCATGTGCTGCTGCAAAGGCAGACTTTTGGCCGTGCTGTACCTGTTCGGTTATAGTTGGCAAGTGCATTTTTACCTGCTGGTTGGCATAAAAGCTTTCTTCCAGCCCCTGTCGAACAGCCTCGTACATCCATTGCAGGTTTTGCTCGCGGCGCTTTTTTTCAAAGTACCCGTTGCCCTGGGTGAGCTGCAGGTAGTCTGCTATAGTTTGCCAGATGGCGGGCAGGCCGGTTTTCTCTAGCGCAGAACAAACAGATACGCGGGGCACCCAGCCTGATGCACTTACCGGGTATAAATGCAGTGCATTCTGGTACTCGGCACGGGCAGCTTTGGCTTTGTCAGCGTTAGAGCCGTCAGATTTCGTAATAGCAATGGCATCCGCCATCTCCATAATGCCGCGTTTAATGCCCTGCAGCTCGTCGCCAGCACCGGCCAGCATCAGCAGCAGAAAAAAATCTACCATGGCGTGCACGGCCGTTTCGGATTGCCCGACACCCACTGTCTCTACAATAATGGCATCGAAGCCTGCGGCCTCGCAAAGTATAATGGCCTCGCGGGTGCTCCTGGCAACGCCACCCAGCGACTTACCTGCCGGCGAGGGGCGTATGTAGGCCTGTGGGTTTGTGGAAAGCAGTTCCATGCGGGTTTTATCACCAAGTATGCTGCCGCCGGTGCGCTGGCTGGTAGGGTCTATCGCAAGCACAGCCAGCTTCTTCTGCTCCTGCTCGATGAGGTAATAGCCAAAAGCCTCTATAAAAGTACTCTTACCTACGCCGGGCACTCCTGTTATGCCTATCCTGACGGCATTGCCTGAATAGGGCAGCACTTTTGCAATTACTTCCTGGGCCAGCTCCTGGTCCTGCGGCAGTTTGCTCTCTACTAAAGTGATGGCACGGCTTAGCAATACACGGTCGCCGCTCAGGATGCCATTTACATACGTTTCAGCAGAAAATCTTTTAGCCATAAGGAGTAAGGTCTCAGCAGTTAGGTGATGTACAAAGTTAGCAGAATGTACGGTACATCATACCTCAAAAACCTGTGTGCCGCACTTTGGAGATGCAGCCATATAATTTGAAAATCCTATATTCAGATT
Organism: Pontibacter sp.; assembly: GCA_036516435.1. Classification (GTDB taxonomy): domain Bacteria; phylum Bacteroidota; class Bacteroidia; order Cytophagales; family Hymenobacteraceae; genus Pontibacter. The sequence goes on along the minus strand of DATBUF010000546.1, from coordinate 6,963 downwards.
CTCATAAAAAAAGCTGAACTTGCAGCACGGTCTATACGCACGCACTTGCTAACCTGCTAAGCAGTAGCGCAATTATTCCTGATGTCTGGCACATTACAGGTGTGTAAGTCCGTCTTTGAAAAGCATAAACTTTCTATCTGATCCTTTTATGAAAAAAGTACTTTTAGCCGCTGCTGCCCTGCTGGCCGGGCAAGCTACAGCCCTGGCACAAACCGAGAGCAGCAGCTTTTCGGTAGTAAGCCGTGGTGGTGTTCAGAACACTTTTGTGCACGACTATCAGGCTATTGGTGTTAACCCCGCCAACCTTGGCCGCAGCACTTCCTTTATTTCTTTCACAATAGCAGAGTTTGGAGCCTACGGAAGTTCACAGGCATTTACGCGTGCTACCCTGAAAAATGCATTTAAGCTGGCATCTGACGAGGCTATCAGCCTGGAGGAGCGCATGCAGCTTGCCCGCGCCTTTACCAGCGATAACGTGCTCAACACCGGTGCCGATGTAAACACAGTAGCTTTCTCGATTAACCTGCCTAAGATTGGTGGTTTTGCCGTGAGCAACAGGCAGCGTATGCTGGGGCACGTAGCTTTTAACAAGAACTTCTCAGAACTCCTCTTTTTAGGTCAGGATGCCGGATTTTTAAAGAATGCCAAGCCTGATGAGATAATTTATGTGTCGGAGGTTTTTCAAGGCTCTGAAGTAAAAATGACGTGGGTAAATGAGTGGAACCTGGCCTATGGGCGCGAGATAATTGACCTGCCATTGGTAAATATTTATGGTGGTGTGGGTTACAAGTACCTGCAGGGGCTGGGCCTGTACGAGTTTAGTGCGAAGGGCAATAACATAAAAGCTTACAACGCCTTCTCGCCTGTGCTGGATGCCGCGTATGATGAATACCTCGATGATCCGAAGTTTAACTATAACAGTGCCGATGGTTTGTTAAGCCCGGTTGGCCGTGGACATGGGGTGGACGTAGGTTTATCTGCCGAGATCATAAAAATTGTAAAAGTAAGTGCTTCCGTTACCGACATTGGTAACATCCGCTGGACGAAAAACCTGCTGGAAGGCAAGGACAATGGCTTTACAATGGAAGACCTGGGCAGAACAGGTGCTGAGGATGGCAACTTCTGGAAAGATGCCGCTGGTATGGCCAAGGAGATTGTGGATAGTGCCCTGGTATTTAGTCCTGTTAGTGAAATGAAAATGAACCTGCCAACCCGTTTCCGTTTTGGTGCCGGTGTTAAGATCGGGCAGCGCCTGGAGGTTGGTGTAGACTATGTGGCACCACTTAACAAAGCTCCGGGCAACATTGCTGACGACTTCATCGGCTTGGGTATTGATTTCTCGCCGGTGCCGGTGTTCCGCCTGAGTTCGGGTGTGTCGTCGGGAGCAGGTGATAAAGTGAACGTACCGTTCGGCTTTGCCATCGTTTCGCCGGTATATGAGTTTGGTATTGGCATGCGCGATGTAACAGCTCCGTTTACAAAAAACAACCCGGGTGCATCGTTTGCCATGGGCTTTCTGCGCTTTAAAATAGGAAAACTACAGGTACTATAGTTATAACTATAGTTTAGAAACAGAAGACCAGCCTAGATCGGGCTGGTCTTTTAGTTTTATAGTTTCTCTATAGTTTAACGCTTCACGTCCTGCACAAAGTTAGGCAAGCCCAGGTCACTTTTCCTGCCGGCCAGCTTTATCCCATTGTCGCGGTACTTTACTTGCTTGCCTTTTGCATTCGGATTTTCAATAATCCCCAGGTACAGGTTGTCTTTGCGGGCAACATAAATGCGCCCGTCGGGGCCAAGCTGCAGAGAGCCTATAGTTGGGCTGCCTGATGTAGCTACTACTGTCGCCGATTTCAGGATGGCATCTGTATTGCCTGCTGTCAGGTCAATTTGCACTACCTGGCCTTTGCCCGTTTTCTTATTGCTGATGGTACCGTATAGTTTGCTGCCATCCGGTGAGAAGGCAATGCCGTACGCTTCTGAAAACCCTTTAAAAAGGATAGGATTGGATACTTTGCCGGTGCTGCGGTCGAAGTTCAGGACCTCGAAGTTGCTTTCATCGTTCCAGAGGGCTGCTGCAAGCTTGGTGCCGTCTGGTGATGGTTTGAGGTAGCCGATTGCTTTGCGGTTAGGCCCGCCATGCACAGTACCTGCATGGCTCATAATTGGCTGGGTAGCTACACCATCCTCCGATACCAGGAAAGTGATGTAAGCATTGCTGTTCCAGCGGTGTGCAATTACCCACCAGTCTCTGCCGTTGCTGTGGCGCACTGCCGTAAGCTTTTCGGTGGCAGGGGCAATCATAAATGTGTTTTTAAACACCAGATCGCCGTTTCCGTTGTCCTTGCTCATGTCCACTATACTATAGCGTAACCCATCTGACTGAGCCTGTATGGCAGTGGTAAAAATGTAGTAGATTGTTTCGGAACCCGGCTTGGGAACTATAAGCGCCGACTGCGTAGAGGAATTGCCACCCAGCAGGCCATTGCCATTAGGCATTACTTTATGGTTGCGGTTCCAGACGGTGATGCCATTGGTGTAAAACAGCAGGTTCCCGTTCTTATCGGAAATGGTCGCGCTGCCTTCTTCAGTAAAAAGCCGGCCATTTGCCACTGCCATTGCCGAGTCGCCGGAGAAGCTGATGCCTGCGCCTTTCCCGAAATACCAGTTGTTCTGTTCGCCCTGTGCCTGCACTGCAAAAGAAGCACAGCAAAGTATAAAGGCTACAGCTGCGTGTTTTAATCTGATCATGAAGTATATGCTTTTACCTATAACGTGGTGAACGCAAACGTAGTGCCAAACTATAAAAGCAAAAGGACAGGTGCTGGCCTGTCCTTTAAAGTTAATCTATATGTTTCTGTTATAAACTGTCGCTGGCAGCGGCGTTGTCATCGCCGATTACCTCGTTTACGTACTCCGATGTATCGTTAGCCCCAGTACCTGGTAAGTCACCGGAGCCTTCCATACCTGTTTCCTGGGTATTGCCGGTCTGCGACTCAGGTGGCATGTCAGCATTTTCTCCATACTCCCCGCTACCGCACGATGCCAGTAGCAGCATGGAGGCAAAGCATACTGATGCCAGTATGTTTCTCTTGTTTTTCATAGTTTACTCTGTTGGTTATACATACGGCATTGACCGCTACATGGTAGTAGTAGTGTCGCCCATCATCGTGGTGTCGGTATCGGTTGCGCCACCATCCTGCATGGTTCCGCCGTTATCTGCTTCAATAGACTGCTCGTTCTGCGTTGCATGGTCATCGCCTTCGCCCCGACCGCCGCACGATGTAAGGCATACAGCCGCACCACACAGCGTAATACCGGTCATCCATAATTTAACTGTTTTCATAGTCTTGGTCTTTAAGTTTGAACAATCTACTATTGTACGCATGATAGCTGCTTCAGTGCTTAATTTGCGGAAGAAAAGTATAGGACAATGGCAGGTTAGCGACCAAAGGGGTACCTGCTGAACGTTACCTGGCTCATCGCATCTTTCTCATACCTGGCAATACTGTATTGCTGATATGGTGCTGGTATGTGCTGGCCTCCGGCAGTTACCTGTTCGGGTACAGGGCTGCCTTTCAGGAAGAAATATACTTTGGTATTGCCGTACTTCGTGTGTGGCATCAGGTCGCCGTAAGCCTGCATTTCCTTCCACAGCGTATCGTTTACGGTAACAGCATACACCCTTATAATCGGGCCTGTGTTGTTTTCGTTGCGGTACATGGCTACTTCCTTAAAGTCGCCGGGCAGGTCATCGGTGCCGGGCTGCGAAAATGAGTCGTAGATAAACCAGATGATGAGGATTGCCGCAGCAGCTATGAGCAGGTGTTTAAGTTTCACGTGTGTAATAGTTTTGGTACATCCGCAATTTACCTGTCTTTTTCTGAACAGCCGCAGCCTAAAAGCGTAAATGTACCTTTTGGGCAACTATAGACCAGTGTAACACAGTGCGTGTGGCCTGGCAGGTAAGTTGTGAGTACGTTTAGAAATCCGTAAAATGAAGTTCGATATTACCGGAAAATTCCTGGGGCTGTTTGTAGTTTTAACCCTTGTACTAACAGCCTGTTCCGACAAAGATGATGCAACAACCCCGGTGGCTGGTAACGATTGGGAAGGCTGCAGGGTAACACAGATTGCCTACGAAGGGAGTAAAGTATCCAGCATAGCATACAACGACCGTGGCCTTGTAAGTAAGAAGACCGACCAGCAACCCAATGGAACAAAAACCTACGTTGAATACACCTACGACACCGGAAATAAACTTGTAAAAGAAGCATACTTTGATGAGCGCAGTGCTCCGAATGGTTATGTTCTCTACAAATACACAAGTAACCTGCTGACCCAGGCAGAAGAGTACTACAGTGATAAACTGGAGTATGTCACCACGTACAAGTATGATGCAGCGAATAGGGTAACAGAGATAACAGAAGATGACATTTATACGAGAACGTTTACCTATAACACTGCCGGTAACGTGTCTGAGTCGCGTATTCTCTACATTGGCAGGGAATATATGATGCTGCTGTACGAAGATTACGACAACAACCCCGCACCGCATACCGCACTTAATGGACTACTGGAATTATCAGAAGGCTCAAGTAAAAATAATCCCGGTAAAGTAACTACCACTTACACGAATGCTGATGGCACAACCGGCAAGTCTGTAACTACTTATACCTACGAGTACAACACCAGCAACCTGCCAACTAAAGTCACGGAGAAAGACGAGGAGGGAAGTTCCGTAACCAACTATAGTTACGAGTGTAGATAGCTGAAGCGATAATCTGACTGACGCGCAACTCAGTTCCAGGCCAAACTATAAAACAGATTTATTGTAGTTATGCGCGAATCCAAGATTCGCTTTTATACTTATGTAACGGATACTTATGTAACGGAGCTGAGCTCCGTGCCAGGGGAGTAAACTATAAGCCCGCAGCTGAAGTAAATCAACTGCGGGCTTATAGTTTACTTTTAACTCACTCCTTCTAACTCTTCACGGAGCTAATCAGCTTTTCCAATATGTTCTGCGCTGCTACCGAAATGATGGTGCCCGGGCCGAACACGCCTGCAGCGCCAGCCTCGAAGAGGAAGTCGTAGTCTTGTGCCGGAATTACGCCGCCCACAATCACCAGAATGTCTTCACGGTCGAGCTTGCGGAGTTCCCCGATGAGTTGCGGCACCAGCGTTTTGTGGCCTGCAGCTAGGGAGGATACACCCACCACGTGCACGTCGTTTTCGGCGGCTTGCATAGCTACTTCGGCCGGGGTCTGGAATAGTGGTCCGATGTCCACGTCGAAGCCGAGGTCGGCAAAGGAGGTGGCAATTACTTTGGAGCCGCGGTCGTGGCCGTCCTGGCCCATTTTGGCGACCATAATGCGTGGCCGGCGGCCTTCCAGCTCCTCAAACTGATCGGCCATGACCTTGGCTCGCTGGAAGTTCTCGTCGTCGGTTATTTCTGCTGAGTACACTCCTGATATTGCTCTGATTACTGCTTTGTGTCTGCCGTATACTTTTTCCAGGGCATCGGAAATCTCGCCTAAAGTAGCTCTTCGCCTTGCGGCTTCTACCGCTAAATCCAGCAGGTTCCCCACACCTGATTCAGCTGCATTTGTAAGTGCCTGCAAGGCATTCAGTACGCTGCCTTCGTCGCGTGTCTCTTTTATACTTGCAAGTCTACGCAGCTGCGACTCACACACAACGGTATTATCAATGTCCAGGATGTCGATCTCTTGCTCCTGCTCGGGTTTATACTTGTTTACGCCAACTATAATGTCTTTGCCGGAATCGATGCGGGCCTGTTTGCGGGCAGCAGCTTCCTCGATGCGCATTTTCGGCAGGCCCGTTTCAATCGCTTTAGCCATACCGCCCAGTTCCTCCACCTCTTGTATCAGGGCCCAGGCTTTGTGTGCCAGTTCGTGCGTCAATGCTTCCACATAGTAAGAGCCTCCCCACGGGTCTACCACTTTCGTGATGTTGGTCTCCTGCTGCAGGTAGATTTGCGTGTTACGGGCAATGCGGGCTGAGAAATCAGTTGGCAGGGCGATGGCCTCATCCAGGGCATTCGTGTGCAAACTTTGCGTACCACCCAGGGCAGCAGCCAAGGCCTCCACACAGGTGCGGGTTACGTTGTTGAATGGGTCTTGCTCAGTTAAGCTCCAGCCAGATGTCTGGCAGTGTGTTCTAAGTGCAAGCGATTTCGGGTTCTTTGGGTTAAATTGCTTCAGGAGCTTGGCCCACAGCATACGGGCGGCACGCATCTTGGCAATCTCCATAAAATGATTCATGCCGATAGCCCAGAAAAACGACAAGCGCGGTGCGAAATCATCGATGTCCATACCTGCTTTCAAACCGGTACGCACGTACTCCAGGCCATCTGCCAACGTGTATGCCAACTCAATATCGGCAGTGGCACCGGCTTCCTGCATGTGGTAGCCCGAAATAGAAATCGAGTTGAAGCGCGGCATCTTTTTAGAAGTATAGGCAAAGATATCGGCGATGATCTTCATGCTCGGGCCCGGCGGGTAGATGTAGGTGTTGCGCACCATAAACTCCTTCAGGATGTCGTTCTGGATGGTGCCGCTTAGCTGCTCCGGCTTCACGCCCTGCTCTTCGGCCGCCACAATGTAAAACGCCATAATCGGCAGTACAGCCCCGTTCATCGTCATGGAAACCGACATTTCATTCAGCGGGATCTGGTCGAAGAGGATCTTCATGTCTTCCACCGAGTCGATGGCGACACCAGCTTTGCCCACATCGCCTACTACGCGCGGATGGTCGGAGTCGTAGCCGCGGTGCGTGGCCAGGTCGAATGCAACGGAAAGACCTTTTTGCCCACCAGCCAGGTTGCGGCGGTAGAAGGCATTACTTTCTTCGGCGGTCGAGAAACCGGCATACTGGCGGATGGTCCAGGGTTTTTGCACATACATGGTGCTGTAGGGTCCGCGCAGGTAAGGCGGCAGGCCG
>DATBUF010000545.1:0-2283 GCA_036516435.1 Pontibacter sp. | reverse complement strand
CTCATGGACACGCCGAGGTGCTGGGCCTGCTGGGGCAAACAGCTAATGAGGCTATAGTTTTTGAGACAATAGAGGAGCTGCTGCAACACGAACTTCCGCCCAGCATCACGCTCTATAGCCAGACCACCAAGAGCACAGATAACTTCTATAATATTAAAAAGCAGCTGGAAGGCAGGGGTTATGCAGTAGAGGCTAACGATACGATCTGCCGCCAGGTATCGAACCGCGATAAAGAACTACGCCAGTTTGCTTCAAAGTTTGACAAGGTGATCTTTGTATCGGGTACAAAATCATCGAACGGCAAGGTGCTGTACCAGGTGTGTAAAAATACCAACCCCCAGACATACTTTATCTCCAAGGTTGAGGAGTTGCAGGCTGACTGGTTTAAAGATGGCGATGCAGTCGGTATCTGCGGAGCAACGTCTACGCCCATGTGGCTGATGGAACAGGTACGTGATACCCTGCTGAAACTATAGTTTTTAACTGTGAGTCTTGTAGCATGACTTTCGCAATACGGGAGGAACTATAGATGCGAGGAACTGACCTGAGAACTATAGTTGTCAGTGGCAGATGCACAATGTCAGTAATGCAGGAGGAACTATAGTTTGCAGGAACTATAAACTATAGTTGAGCATCTACCCAGGGTAAGGATGCTACCACCAGAGGCGTGCTACACAACGAAACAACATGGCAACTATACGGAAGGACATACGCGGGATTTTGATTGCAGCAGCTATAGTTGTCTGCTGGGCCGGGCTGCTGGTATACCTGTTAGGCTGGTACGAGGTAAACTATAGTTCGCCTCTTACTTACCTGCTTCTGCTGGTACAGACACACCTGTATACCGGGTTGTTTATTACTGCCCACGATGCCATGCACGGTGTAGCTGCACCCGGTCATCCGAAGCTCAATAAAGCGATCGGCACTATAGCCGCAGTTTTGTTTGCCTATAACTGGTATCCGCGCCTGCTGCCGAGGCATCATCAGCACCACAGGCACGTGGCCACCGAACAGGACCCCGATTATCATCATGGCTCATTCTGGCCCTGGTACTTCAGCTTTCTGAAACAATACATTACCTGGTGGCAGATCTTGCTGATGGCCGTAACATTTAACGTGCTCAAGCTTTTTCTTCCGGTGGAGAATGTGGTGCTGTTCTGGATGGTACCGGCTATAGTTGCTACGTTCCAGCTGTTTTATTTTGGTACTTACCAGCCACACCGCGGCGAGCACGCTGCCGATAATCCGCATAAATCCACCACGCAGGCAAAGAACCATACCTGGGCTTTTGTGAGCTGCTACTTCTTTGGGTATCACTACGAGCACCACGATAAACCTTACCTGCCGTGGTGGCAACTCTACAGAGCTAAAGTATAGGTACACTAATTGTATTTTGTGTTTGGTTTGTTGCACGTAACAGTAGCTGATACGCATGCGTAATAGGGTAGAACTTTCTCCCGAGTACCCTCAAAATACACGTTATACCCTTATACTCTAGCTTCTTATGCGTCTACCTATACAAACAATAGTGCTGTGCCTGCTCCTGTTTTTTGCTGCGGCCAGCTATAGCGTTGCCGACGATTACAGCCGTTTCAGAAATTCTTCGACCAAAGATCCGAATAATTTCAAGTCAGGTATAAGCTTCGTGTGGCTCTCGGATTATGACAGTCAGGGGCTGATGTTCAGCAACAAGTTCAGCCATTACCTGGGCGAGCGCCTGTCAGTAGGGGTGAATGTAGGGTTGCTGACAGCCTCCCGCTACGACGAAGGGAAGCAGATCTTTTCCATCAAGAATACTTTTTACATGGGGGCACTGGAGGCAGGCTTCGACCTGATCCGGAACGATATGGTGACGTTACGTTTAGGTGCTGGCGGTACTGCCCGAAAGCGGAATGAGATAAACTCGGAGGCGGAAGACCAGGGAACTATAGATGGCTCAGTTGTGCACATCAAAACGTCAGATGTAGGGGTAAACGGCTTCCTTGAAAACGACTTCAGCTTCCTGCGGAGCGGCATAATTGGTGGCCGTGTGGATTACTTTTACTATACCAGCGGCACTCCCGTATTTGCCATTGGCCTGCATGTAGGGTTCAGGTTCTGAGCTGATCTTAGCATAAAAAAGGGAGCCGGAAGGCTCCCTTTTTCGTTTTATAAACTATAACTTAGTGTACTGCGTCTTTTTTACAGCAATCATCCAGCCTGTTGTAAGCACGCTCCTGTGCAGGTAACTCATCTGCATCGTAACCTGCTCCTGTTACTGCTTTCTTCAGCTTAGCTTCGTCT
>DATBUF010000544.1:0-3614 GCA_036516435.1 Pontibacter sp. | reverse complement strand
CGCTTTTTTGTGCTTGCAACTATAGTTTATTGCTTCGGTTTATCAATGTGTTTAATAGCCGCATTGACATACAGATAGCTGTTGGCAGATGCATTTTCAGTCATAACTAGCTCGATGTCTGGCGTGAGTTTGCTGCCGTAAACTTTGCCATGGCGGTCTGCTGCTCTTGAGTCTGTCAGGTTTAGCCAGGCACCATCTGATAACTCGCGCGGCGCGTTGCTGGTGGTAAGACCCTGCGTTGGCGTACCGATAATTTTAGTGTGCTTGCGACCTCTAAAGCTAATGGCTGTCATCTCGCCGGAACTGCTGGTTTTACCGCTTACCAATACCGCCACCGGCTGCCCCTGCTTTTTGAGCGTATAAGGTGCTTTAATAAAGTGCTCAGCGCTGTCTGTTAACCCGATAATCATACCGTTCTTATAGTTGGCATACCTGATCTTGTTATCTCCATCAGCCCAGCCTATCGATTTGCCTTCCCCTAAAATAGGCATTAACCCGGCTATAGTTGGCTCCAGGTTACCGCCCTGGTTCTGGCGCAGGTCAATTATCCAGCCTTTTGGGTTCTGTTCATCCAGTTTGCGTATCACGTGCTGAATAGAATCTACAAAGGCCAGCTGGTCTTCGTTGGTAATTGCCGAAAAACCTGGAACTGTGATAAGCGCATATTTACCTTCAACTATAGTTCCGGTTGGCATGGGTAACTTTTGGCCGGAAGCTTCGGCTCCGCCCATTTCTTTATAGGCTTTGATAACTTCCGCCGGATACAATCGGCTATGGTTATCTTTCAGGTCGCTTAGTGCCTTGTTTATTGCCGGGTGAGTATCTTTTATAGTTTTAGCATCTTTTGCAGCTTCTAACGTCGTAGCGTATAGCTTCTCCCAGTCTACTTTTTGCTTGTTAATAGAGTGGTTCTTCATGATGTCAAGCGCCTGAACCACATAAGTTTTTACAGAATCGGCTGGTGCCTGGGCAAAGGAAAGCTGTGTTGCTGCAAGTAGCAGGATGATAACGAAGAGCGACTTTTTCATAACGATAGATGTATGTTTTGTATCTGTTGTTTCGGTTAACTGATGCAAACATAATAGCCCCGAAACAGCTGCAACGACTATAATACATGAACCACCCGTTTTAATTGACGAACGCCTTTAAATGCCTCTAACTATAGATTTATAGTTTGCTACATGCGTCCGGCCGGTTGGTAAATGTTTTTGCGGAGTTGGTGTATTTTCAGAACTATATTCCGGGCAATTCCTCTATTTTTAGGGATGCATAAAAAGAAGATCATCTTATTCCACGTCCTTTTCTGGTTTATCAATTTCTTTAAGGATGTGGTCTATGGTTTCCAGTACTATTACTTTTATGAAAGCCAGTACACACTGGAGTCACTTTACAAAACCACAGCCATAGATTTTGTACGGACGCTGCTTACTGTAGCGCTGTTTTATGCCAATGCCAGTTTCCTGGTGCCGCGCCTGTTCGGGAAAAGGAAATATGTGCTTTATGCGGGTAGTGTGCTCTTGCTGGTGGGTGTTTTTACGCCTGTGCATTACTTGTTAGAGACAATCCTGCTCAGGTATTTCAGCTGGTCTACGTATGGGCGCGAGATCACGATGATCTGGATTTACCAGAGTGTATTGCGCGCGAGCCTGATGTACATAATGCTTGGAATTGCTTACGGCTATGTGGTAAACTACTTTAAAACGCAGCAGGAAAAGAAGGAGCTGGAACAGGCCAAACTCACCACGGAACTCGCTTTTCTGCGCTCCCAGATCAACCCGCACTTTTTGTTTAACACCATCAACGATATCTACTCGCTTACCTATCAGAAATCGGATCTGGCGCCGGATGCTTTGCTGAAGCTATCGGGGCTGCTGCGCTACATGCTGCGCGAGAGTGAGCACCAACAGGTACTGCTTACCAAAGAAGCTAACTATATAAGAGATGTAGTCGAACTGCAGAAGATCGGCCTAAAGGGAAATGCTTTTATCCATTTCTCGACAGAAGGAACTATAGAGGGCAAACAGATCACGCCGCTTATGCTTATTTCGTTTGTAGAGAATGCCTTTAAGCACGGCGTCTGCACAGATTCTGAAAACCCGGTAACTATAGCCTTGCGCGTGAAAGATGATACGCTGCACTTCACGGTTTTCAACCTCAAAAACAAAGACCAGAAAGACAGAACCGGCGGCATTGGCCTGACCAACGTGCGGCGCAGGCTGGAATTACTCTATCCCGAAAAGCATACCCTGGAGATAACAGAAGATGAGCATACCTTTTTGGTTGAGTTGTCGCTGCAGCTAGGCAAAACTATAGTTAGCACTCAAGCCAAGCCCGCCACACCTGTACTTTCCGAGATTTATTAAACTATAGCCTTACCTATGAAAACAATCCGCTGCCTTGTAGTAGACGATAAGCCCCTGGCCCTGGACATCCTGACAGATTATATCAGAAAAGTAGATTTCCTGGAGTTTGTTGCCAGTACCACCAGCGCCCTCGAAGCCCTGAAACTGGTAGAGCAGGAGCGTATAGACCTGCTATTTCTGGACATACAGATGCCGGAACTGACGGGCATACAGGTCATGAAAATACTGGGCAACAAATGCCGGGTGATTCTGACGACTGCCTACACCGAATATGCTTTGGAAGGCTATGAACATAACGTGGTAGATTACCTGCTCAAGCCCATCGCCTTCGACCGGTTTTACAAAGCTGCCCAGAAAGCCAAACAGGTTTTTGAGTTACAGCAAACTATAGCGGCGCCACCAACTATAGCAAAAGAAGAAAAGCCTGCAGAAACACCCGCAGCCCGCGACATCATCTTTATAAAAACAGAATACAAGATCGTAAAGCTGCGCCTGGATGATATCCTGTATGTGGAAGGATTGCAGAACTATGTTTCGATCTACACTAAAACCGAGCGTATCCTGTCGCTGAAGAACATCAGGAAAATGGAAGAGCTTTTGCCGGCGAATCAGTTTGTGCGGGTGCATAAATCCTACATCATCTCACTGGATAAGATAGATTCTATAGAGCGCAGCCGTGTTTTTATTGGCGAGGCTGTTATACCGGTAGGCGACACTTATAAGGATAACTTCATGAACCTGATTGAGCGGGCGAACGCTGCTGGGTAGAGGCACAAATAAAATACTTACCCGAAGCAACCTTTGCTATAGTCGCACCATCTATAGTTCAAGGTAAGAGAAAAGAAAACCAAACCGCACAGAACTTATGAAGAAACAGGTACAACTACTGCTGGTATTACTGGCGTTGCCACTGCTAACTATAGCACAAAGCAAGGTAGCCGCATCCGAGGTCATGGCCAAGATAAACCGTGGCGAAGCTGTGAGCTATAAAAACGTGGAGATTACCGGCAACCTGGACATGACAAAGCTGAAGAACATGAAGCTGAAAAATGAGAAAGCCGGTAAGAACGACACCAAAGAGTATATCAGCACGGTAACGGCTCCGCTTACTTTCGAGAACTGTACGTTTAAGGGCGATGTGCTGGGGTACTTCAATCCGGACAATGGTATCAATATAGCAAAATCATCAAACGAAGTTTACAACACTAACTTTGAGAAGGCAGTCCGGTTTGAGAACTGCACATTTGAGGA
>DATBUF010000543.1:0-3192 GCA_036516435.1 Pontibacter sp. | reverse complement strand
GAGACGAAGACGGGCTTTACATTGTCGCGTGTGCGGAGTACGTTGGCAATCACCTCGTCTTTGTAGATTAGTGGGGAGATAGAACCTTTGGCAGGAGCAGGCTCCTTATACTTACCTACCAGTACTTTCTTGGCGACACCCATAGTTGGCTTGTTCAGGTGCAGGCCCAGGTGTGTGGCGATGCCGAGGCGGCGCGGGTGCGAAATGCCATGTCCATCCACCATAATCAGATCCGGCTTTTGCTGTAGTTTCTCATAAGCTTTGAGCAGGTTAGGAGCCTCACGGAAAGCCAGGAAGCCGGGAATATACGGGAGTTCTACCGGGCCGTGATGCCATACTTTTTCTACAATTTCCAGTTCCGGGTAAGTCAGTAGTACGAACACAGATAGGATGGTGTCTTCTCCTATAAAAGAGGAATCGCAGCCGGCAATTAGCTTAAGCTCAAAATCAGGCTTTTGCAGAACAATGCGTTGCTGCATTTCGCGTTGCTGCTCCGTAAGTCGGGCAAGTATAGCCGGGTCTGGGGCCGGGTAGTCGAAACGCTGGTAGTAGGCCATAGTTTATAAGTTGAAGATCAGGAGATTTGAGGATGTGTAAATGTGAACATACGCGGGGTGTGATGAAAGGGGTTCTGAGATGCTGATACCCTTGCTCTCCTCGTGCTGCACTCTTGTATATCTGGAGTCCTAAACTGATCTGGTAATACGGAAGTACAAGTGCCTGGCATTATACTAACTAAAGGTTTTGTGCCGCCGTATGGAGTGTAAAACAGCCTGACGCAGGTATAAAAGAGATAACATGGCAGAAGAACTTTTTAACGACACCATCCGCATTGATGTGCATGGTGAGTCTTTGGTAGGAGAACTGGTGCTGCCGGAAGGCGCAAAAGGACTGGTTATAGTTACAGATGGTACCGGGCAGGGAGTACAAAACCAGCAGAACAGGGCAGTGGCGCAGCACCTGCAGCGCAGCGGGTATGCCACCTTACTTGTAAACCTGCTGACACCGGAAGAAGATAAAGCATTCGAAAGCCAGTTTGATCTGCCTAAGTTAACACAACGCCTGGTAGATGTGGTGTATTGGATACAGCAGGACAAGGTAACAACAGATCTGAATATCGGCTTCTTTGGCACTAAAAACGGGGCAGCAGCAAGCGCAGGGGCAGCCGCAGCCTTAGGCGATATTGCCAAAGCTGTAGTAAGTTGCCACGGCAGGGCCGATCTGGCGGCTGCAGTGCTACCGGATGTGCATGCCCCGGTGTTGCTGATTGTAGGTGGTAAAGATGAGGCCATCCTGAAACTGAACCAGAACGCACTGGAGGCGCTGCAAGGTATTAAAGACCTGCAACTTGTGCCCGATGTAACGCATATGTTTGAGGAACCCGGCTCGCTTGAAATGGCTGCTCAACTGGCCACAGACTGGTTCCGGAAATACCTGCCGCCAGGTAAACTGCACCCGCTTCATCAGGATCAACCGTAACTATAGCTTTAAACGCACACGATTCGTTATCCCGAACTTACTGGTCAATTATAAACTTCTGCTGTAGCACTCTTCCGCCGGCAACAGCCCGCACAATATATAAGCCATTGCCCTGTAAGGAGCTTATCCTGAGTTGCTCTTTTAGGCTGCCGTCTGGCTTTGTGGTGCCCTTCAGTGTTTTTACGTGGGTGCCGTTCACGTTATAAATAGTGAGTTCTGCAGGCACTCCAGGCGTTTGCAGGTGCAGGGTAAGTGTGAGATGCTCTTGTGTAGCTACAGTTGGATATACCTGCAGGGAGGTAGTGATGGGGCGGGCTTCCAGGTGAACTATATCGGAGTATGTGCTGGTACCATCTTCATCTACCTGCTTTAACCTGTAATATAAATCTATAGTAGGAACTGTATCATCCAGGTAACTATAGGTTCTTGCAACGTTGGTAGTGCCGGCCCCTTTTACTGTTCCGATAGTTATAAATTGAGCAGTGTTGTGGTAGGAACGCTGTATCTCGAAATAGGCGTTGTTTTGTTCGGAGGCAGTTTCCCAGTTTAGGCGTACCTCCCGCGATGGAGTTATAGTTGCCGAGAATCCGGTGAGTGTTACAGGCATTGGCGTGAAAAATGGCAACAGGGCAGTAAACCAGCGCTGCGCCATTTTCTCTTCTCCGGCTGCATTTGGGTGCACCCCGTCCCAGGTGTCAACACCTTCCTTAGCGTTAAACCCGGTATATTGGTCTACAAGCACAACTGGCGATAAGACCTGATCCAGTTCTTCCACCAGCCCCGGAATCTTTTCGTTAAAGCGCCTGATGTTTTCCGCCGTGTTACTACTCACTCTGGCCGGATCAGCCGGAATCAACTGGGCCAGCAGTATAACTACATTGGGGTTTCTGGCTCTTACCTGTTTTACGACCTCACGCAGTTCATCCAATGTTCCGTCCAGAGGGTGCCCCTGAAATATATCGTTCGTGCCCAGGTGTAGCAACAGTATATCAGGAGTGTAGCCGGTTAGCCACTCGTTCAGCTTTCCGTTTGCGGGTTCTGAAGTATTGCCATACAGTATCTGGTCTGCGGTCCAGCCCCAGTGCCCCTCGTTATCGCTGTCAAAGTTCCGTCCCTTGTATGCAGGCCAGTTTGGGTTACCATTTTTATTTACAGCATGCGAGCCTACAAAGTCAACATCCAGATTGGCATCCAGTAACTTTTTCCAGAGGTTGTAGCGGTAACTATAGTTTGCAGCATCGGATTGAGTAATGGAATTGCCCAGGCACATGATCCGGGCTGGCTGGGCTATAGTTGCAATGCCGTAGAACAGGAGCAGACAAAAGGGCACAAGCCACTTAGATGCACAAACCGTCATAATCAGGATTTTACAGGCGATATAAAACATAAACCGGACGTGCAGTTAAATAAGTGGTTGTGTATACTCTGGAATTTTAATGTTAGTGTGCTTTTGTGCTGGTTGAAGTGTACGCAGGATTTAGTAAAGAATTACTGCTAAAGACGCAAAAATTGTAAGTTAGTTTTGGAATATAGTGTAGGATATAAATGTAGGCTGGGTAAATGTTGCTAAGATCAAGACAGTACGAGAAAACCGGCGTAGGACTGTGCTATAGGTTCAGGCCTAAACAGACTCTTAGCCAAAGAGCATCTGCAGTATAAATAGCAATAGTTCAGACTTTGTCTATAATTGGTGTCTTGGCAATAGTCTAAGCT
>DATBUF010000542.1:0-5900 GCA_036516435.1 Pontibacter sp. | reverse complement strand
AAGCTGGAGCTGATGGTAGATGATGAAGACTGGCCATTGGTGAAGTATCGCGAACTGATGTTCCGCAACTAAAATATTGAGTTTTATCTTGGAAAGGGGCGTTCGGAAGGACGTCCTTTTTTTGTTTTAACTGCTGTAGTTTTATAGTTGGAACATTAAAGTAAACTATAGTTCTATGGTTGCTGGTTTGAACCAGGCTGCTGTTCTATAGCTTTCTGTATTCCTGGGAGCTTTACATACCTATAGTTGTCATAGTTGGCTTGGCTCTCTCGGGCCGGGAGGCCCCGTCTTCGGGCATCGCGCTGCTGCCTTCTTGCTATCCTCCTGCCTCGGATTGCCTGCGGCACCGCAACAAGTCAAAGGCGCTCAACCCAAAGACTGACATCTTTTCGATAGCTAAACTATAGTTTAGTTCAGCAAGCTATAGTTGCATCGCTTTTCTCGTGGTGGTAGTTCCGTAGGGACAGGTCGCGACCTGTCCGCTCTTGGTCTGTAACTATAGCACCATAGCTGCAACTATAGCACGATAGCTTTCAATTATAACCAAAAGCTGCTGGCGCGGGTTTGCAACCCGTGTCTTACCATGATGTTGAGTTTGTAACTCAACTGGCCCAGAGGGCCAAACTATAGCTGGCCCTGGAAAAGGCTGTAACTATAGCACCATAGCTGTAAATACGTCGAAACCCTAATCCTGAAAATCTGCTAATCCTGAAAATCCTGATTCTGACAAAAGACGTTGATGGGTAAACTGTAACTATAGAAACATAACTCAAACTATAACTATAGCAGCAATTCCCCTCTTGGGAGGGGTAGGGGTGGGTTAATCAGCAACTATAGAACTGTAGCCACAGCCACAGCCACGCGGACCAGGAAGTCTGCAGCAGAATAGAAGCAACTATAGCTATAAAACTATAGGTTTAGCTATAAGCTATAGCCACAACTAAATCCAGGGAATCCTCCAAATTTCCTTTAAACCCGGTTCAAGCGATCATGACCTGCCCCGTCCGGCAGAACTCCTGTAGTTCAGATAACGGGCGGTATAAAACAAAAACACCTTCCGAATCAAATCCGGAAGGCGTTTTTTATAGTTCAACTATAGTTATAGCACAGTATTTACATCCGTATATTCCAGACCGAAAGCCTCTGCTACGCCTCTGTAAACCACTTTGCCATTTACCACATTCAGTCCCATTCTGAGCTCGTTGCTTTCTGTACACGCTTGCCGCCAGCCTTTGTTTGCCACTTGTACGGCATAAGGCAATGTTGCATTTGTGAGCGCCTGCGTTGAGGTAAATGGCACTGCCCCCGGCATATTGGCGACACAGTAATGCACAATGTCATCGATGATAAAAGTCGGGTTCTCGTGTGTGGTGGGCTTACATGTTTCAATACAGCCGCCCTGGTCTACGGCTACATCCACCAGCACCGTTCCCGGTTGCATCAGCTTCAGCATATCGCGGGTAATCAGGTTCGGGGCTTTTGCTCCGGGTATCAGCACGGCACCTATAATCAGGTCGTGGGTAGGCAAAAGCTCCCGGATGGTATATTCGTTCGACATCAGTGTGTTCACATTGGCAGGCATAATATCGTTGAGGTAGCGCAGACGGGCCAGGTTTGTGTCCAGTATTGTTACGTCGGCTCCCAGCCCGGCTGCCATTTTCGCAGCGTTTGTACCTACCACGCCCCCACCCAGTATCAGCACTTTAGCCGGGCGCACACCCGGCACGCCGCCCAGTAATATACCACGACCCTTCAGCGGTTTCTCCAAGTATTTGGCACCTTCCTGGATAGACATGCGCCCGGCCACTTCTGACATCGGTACCAGTAGCGGAAGGCTTCTGTCGGGGCGCTCCACCGTTTCGTAAGCAAGGCAAACCGCCTTTCGCTCTATCATGGCTCTTGTCAGCGGCTCATGCGAGGCAAAATGGAAATAGGTAAACAGCAACTGGTTTTCTTTGATCAGGCCGTACTCAGACTCTATCGGCTCCTTTACTTTAATGATCATCTCTGCCACGCCATACACTTCTGCTATAGTTGGCAGAATGGTCGCGCCGGCATTGGCATAGGCCTCATCAGCAAAGCCGCTGCCCAGGCC
Organism: Pontibacter sp.; assembly: GCA_036516435.1. GTDB lineage: Bacteria > Bacteroidota > Bacteroidia > Cytophagales > Hymenobacteraceae > Pontibacter. The sequence goes on along the minus strand of DATBUF010000542.1, from coordinate 3,805 downwards.
GGCAGTTGCCTGCACATACACCGTATGGCCGTTGCGGACAAGCTCGTTAACACCGGCAGGAGTGGCCCCTACACGGTTCTCATTGTTTTTGATTTCCTTCGGAACTCCAATTATCATAGCAGTCTGGTTTACGTTGATGAAGAAATACGTAATTCAACTAAAACGCGATGTGCCCGAAACTATAAAACACGCCCTGCAGGTACCGGGGAAATTGCACTGAAGCTACAGCGAAAAGAAAAGCAGGAGGGGTATAAAATGAAAAAAGGCAGCGATAAAATCACTGCCGTTAGTACAAAATAAAACTATGAAAAAAACTATCTGAAAGGTGCCGGCTGCTCGCCTTCCCTTAACATATTTCTGTTTGCCAGGCTCTCAGCTACATCTGCCTTTAAGGTTAGTCTGAGATTGGGCATTACGATATCATTTGAAAGTACAGTTACCTGCTCGTTTTGCTCTTTTAACATCATCGGAATGTATGTTAGTTCCAAAACCGCCTGTTCTCCTGCTTTAAGGGCTGGCTTGGATACTTTGTAGCTTACGCATTTGCATTTACTCTGTACGCCCTGTACTATCAGGTCCTGCCGACCTGTGTTTTTGATGATGAACCGTGCTCCTGCTTTTTGACCTTTTTCAAGTTTGCCGAAGTTGTAACTGGTGGTTCCTACAGCCAAACGCGGCGACATTATTTTTTGTTCCTCAGTATAACTGGTTTTTAAATCTTTCGGACCAACCTCGCCTTTTATGTAGATAATACTATTAGGCGTTTTTCCATTTGTAGTAACCGAAATAGACTTATGGAACGGTCCCGGGCGGCCAGTGCTGTTATAGATGGCCTTTATAACACCGGTTTTACCTGGCTGAATAGGTGTTTTGGTCCAGTCTGGTGTGGTGCATCCGCAGGAGGGCTGCACACTGGCAATAACCACCGGCTGGTTTCCCACGTTCTTTACCCTGAACTCATAAGTGGCAAGTGTGCCTTCTGCAATGGTGCCAAAATCGTGCGTTTCTTTCTCAAACGTAAGTTCGCCCTGAGCGTGAGCCCCAAAGCTGAGCAATAACAGGCAAAGCCATCCAAAAAGGTAAATATTTTTTCTCATTTCTTAACAGAGAAGCATGTAAACGAAAAATAGCAACTCTTTATTTTCAGAGCAAAACAAAGATATAAAATCTTTTACAAAACGGATTCTACTAACAGGGCAATTTTAGCGAAGAACGGCGGTAATTTGATGTTTAAGCTAATCTTCTGTACTTTTGATTTAAATTATACCACAAGTATATCTGATATAACATGCAAACTGCTGAAGTATCTATAACTCAAAAAATAACTGCTGAAGAAATACTTCAGGATTACCGGATTGGCTGGGAAAGCCGCCAGGCCAGCTTGGCAGGCCGAAAGGAAGTATTTATGGGCAAGGCCAAGTTCGGGATCTTCGGAGACGGAAAAGAGGTGGCCCAGCTGGCTATGGCCAAGTTCTTCCAGAACGGCGACTTCCGCTCAGGCTATTACCGCGACCAGACCTTTATGTTTGCCGTTGGCGAGCTAACGCTGCAGCAATATTTTGCCCAGCTGTATGCCCATACTGATGTGGAGGCGGAGCCATCTACTGCCGGCCGCGCCATGAACGGCCACTTCGGTACCCGCCTGCTGGATGAGGAAGGTAACTGGAAAAACCTGATGGAGCAGAAAAACTCCAGCTCTGATATATCGCCTACGGCTTCGCAGATGCCGCGCCTGGTGGGGTTGGCCTATGCCTCTAAACTATACCGCCAGAACCCGGAACTACAGCAAATGCAACAGTTCTCTGTAAACGGCAACGAAGTAGCGTTCGGAACTATAGGCAATGCCTCTACCTCAGAAGGAATGTTTTTTGAGGCTATAAACGCGGCTGGTGTGCTGCAGGTGCCCATGCTGGTTTCGGTTTGGGACGATGGCTATGGCATTTCGGTACCAGCTGAGTACCAGACCACCAAAGGAAGTATATCCGAGATTTTAGCCGGTTTCCAGCGCAATGCCGAAGGAGAGCAGGGCTACGAAATATTTAAAGTAAAAGGCTGGGATTACGCCGCCCTTTGCGAAGCCTACGAGGCAGCCGTGCGCGTTTGCCGCGAGCAGCATGTGCCGGTACTGGTGCATGTTGAAGAAGTAACGCAGCCGCAGGGCCACTCTACATCAGGCTCGCACGAGCGCTACAAGTCTAAAGAGCGCCTGGAATGGGAGGCGGATTTCGATTGCCTTAAAAAGATGCGCGAGTGGATTCTGGCAAATGGAATCGCCACAGCCGAACAGCTCGACCAGATTGAGAAGGAAGCCAAAGATGCAGTACGTGTAGCACGCACCAACGCCTGGAACGACTTTGAAGCAGGTATAAAAGCAGATCATGCCGAGGCACTTCGCCTGCTGGACAACCTGGCTACTGCCAGCGAGCACATCACCGAAATTGCAACTATAGCCGAGGAACTGCGCAAAGTTACAGTGCCTATCCGCAGCGATGCAGTTAGAGCCGTGCGTAAAGCATTACGCTACGTACGCGACGAGCGCAACGAAGCCAAGCGCGAGCTGGTGGGCTGGCTGGAGCAAACTATAGGCGAAAATGCAGACCGCTTTAACTCTTATTTATACAGCCAGTCCGAAGAATCGGCGCTGCTGGTAGAGGAAGTAAAGGCTGAGTTTGATGAAAATTCGCCGGTTGTAGATGGCCGCGAAGTGTTACAGGCTGCTTTTGATGCCATACTTGCCCGCGATCCGCGTGTGTTCGCTATCGGTGAAGACGTAGGTAAGATTGGTGACGTGAACCAGGCGTTTGCCGGTTTGCAGGAGAAATATGGTGAACTGCGTGTTACGGACACCGGTATCCGGGAGTGTACTATAGTTGGGCAGGGGATAGGCGCCGCACTGCGAGGTCTGCGTCCGATAACTGAGATTCAGTACCTGGATTACCTGCTGTATGCGATCCAGATTTTATCTGACGATGTAGCTTGTTTGCAGTACCGTACCAAAGGAGGCCAGAAGGCGCCGCTTATAGTGCGTACGCGTGGTCACCGCCTGGAGGGTATCTGGCACTCGGGCTCACCAATCGGTATGATCCTGAACAGCATCCGTGGCATGCACGTGCTGGTGCCACGCGATATGACACAGGCTGCAGGTTTCTACAACACCATGCTGAAGTCGGATGAGCCGGCGCTGATTATCGAGTGCCTGAACGGTTACAGGTTAAAAGAGCGCATCCCGAACAACATTGCAGAGTTTACCGTGCCGCTTGGTAAACCGGAAATCCTGAAAGAGGGCTCGGATATAACTATAGTTACCTATGGCTCTATGTGCCGCATTGTGATGGAAGCCGCTCGCCAGCTGGAAGAGTTTGGTATTTCGGCAGAGGTGATAGATGTGCAGACACTGTTGCCTTTCGACATTGACCACGTAATTGCAGATTCAGTCCGCAAAACCAGCCGTGTGCTGTTTACCGATGAAGACGTACCGGGTGGCGCAACAGCCTTTATGATGCAGCAGGTAGTGGATGAGCAGGGGGCCTGGAAATGGCTCGACTCTAAGCCGCAGTGCTTAGCTGCACAGGCACACCGTCCGCCGTATGGTTCTGATGGTGATTACTTCTCGAAACCAAATACCGAGGATGTGTTTGAGGCAGTGTACGACATCATGCACGAAGCTGATCCGAAGCAATTCCCGCTTATTTACTAAGCGTAAAGTATACTCACTAAAAAGCCCTGCAGCTGTTATAGTTGCAGGGCTTTTGTTTTATAGTTGGCGTACGTGCTATAGTTACTCAAACAGTGTAACAGGTTCTGA
>DATBUF010000541.1:0-2245 GCA_036516435.1 Pontibacter sp. | reverse complement strand
GAGTACCCGATCATGCGCCACATGATGAACCTGGAATCCGTGATCACCTACGAAGGAACCCACGACATCCACCTGCTCATCACAGGTGCCGATATTACCGGCATCCAGGCGTTTAAATAAGTTCGTTAATCGTTATTCGTTGCTCGTTATTCGGGCGTACGAGCTAAACTATAGAAAGGCAGTTGCGCAAGTGGCTGCCTTTTTTCTTTGTCTGAATCAGGATTTACAGGATTACAGGATGTGCAGGATTGGAACACTTTATATCGCAAGTTTAGCGATAGCGTAACTTGTGGTTAACTATGGAGCCAGTTTGTAACTGGCTTTCCGCGGTAGCAGAAAAATGGAGATAGCGGAAGCTTATAGTTTGAACAAGCTTAATCTATAGTTCAGGTCAAGGTATAAACTATCGTTCTATGGTTGCGGCTATAGTTTATTTTGCTTTTCCAAAGCAGAGCAAGTTACAAACTTGCTGCCATGTGTAGCCACAAGTTGCGCTATCGCTAAACTTGCGGCAGCGACTGTATTCCATGCAGATAACCCCGCAATCCTTTAAATCCTGTTAATCCGAAAAATCCCTTTAATCACCGGTCCTGTTCCACATTCCACCTGAATTTATCCCGGCTTTTCCCTCCAGGACTATACTTCATCATGCTCATCCAAAGCCTGTCGAACTCCTTGCTGTAATCGTGCACGATGCTCTGGTTATCGGTTACGAGTATGTTTTCGTGGTTGTAGAGGGCGGCGCTGCGGGTCCAGTTGTAGCTGCCGGTGAGCACGCGTACTTCATCAAAAATAGCGAACTTGTGGTGCATGTGGCTTCGGGTCTTATCTATTCGTACCTCTAGGCCTTTGGCAGCCAGCTCTCTTATGTCCGAGCCGGCATCGTGCAGTTTGTTGTTATCAGTGATAATCCGGATGCTGACCCCACGTCGGTGCGCCTGAACTATAGCCTCCGAAATTCGGTCGTCACTGATCGTGAACACACAGATCTTTATGGTCTTTTCTGCAGCATCTATGGCGCTGATAATGGCATGCAGGCAATCCTTGCCGGGGCTGAAAAAAGCGTGGCTGGTAATTTTCTGATGACTCGGATGCATGGAATTCATATTTTAGAGTACCGAAAGGTACACTTGGTGGTTAAGTTCAAGTAGTTTTCTATAGTTTTGCTAATTGTGTTAGAATTCGGGTGTAAACTATAAAATAATTAGCAATTTTTCGTAAATTAGAGGGTGTAAATGGAGCCAAAGCACTGCCCATGGTGTTACTTGTAGGTAGTGCAACAGCTGATTTAAAAGTATAAAAGATAACATGAGAGAAGATTATCTCACTGGCGAAAAAGAGCACATGACGCCAGCCGAACGCGACATAGACAAGGCGCTCCGCCCGCTTAGTTTTGCCGATTTTACCGGCCAGGCAAAAGTGGTGGAGAACCTGAAAATATTTGTGCAGGCGGCCCGCCGCCGTGGCGAAGCCCTGGACCACGTGCTGCTGCATGGCCCTCCGGGCCTGGGTAAAACTACTTTGTCGCACATTATTGCGTCGGAGCTGGATGCCGGTATTAAAATGACCTCGGGTCCGGTGCTGGACAAACCCAGCGACCTGGCAGGTTTGCTCACCAACCTCGACCCGAACGACGTGCTGTTCGTCGACGAGATTCACCGCCTGAACCCGATTGTGGAAGAGTACCTGTACTCGGCCATGGAAGACTATAAGATCGACATCATGCTCGACTCGGGTCCGAATGCGCGTTCTGTGCAGATCAGCCTGAACCCGTTTACGTTGATCGGTGCCACCACACGTTCCGGTTTGCTGACAGCGCCGTTGCGTGCCCGTTTCAGTATTAACTCGCGCCTGGAGTATTACGACGCCGAACTGCTAACCTCGATTGTGAAGCGTTCGTCTGCCTTACTGGGTGCGCCGATACACGAAGATGCTGCCTTTGAGATTGCCCGCCGCAGCCGTGGCACGCCGCGTATTGCCAACAACCTGCTGCGCCGCACCCGCGACTTTGCCCAGGTAAAGAGCAATGGTACCATCGACGTAGAGATTGCGCGTTTTGCACTCGCTGCCTTGGACGTAGACCACAACGGCCTCGACGACATGGACAAACGCATCCTTTCCTGCATCATCGACAAGTACAAAGGTGGCCCGGTTGGTATCTCAACTATAGCAACGGCCTGCGGCGAAAAAGCCGAAACTATAGAAGAAGTGTACGAGCCGTTTCTGATTCAGGAAGGTTACATTA
>DATBUF010000540.1:0-2673 GCA_036516435.1 Pontibacter sp. | reverse complement strand
TGCATATTTTTTTTAGATGGACATAGTAATTATGGTTGCCCAGTTAATTCTGGGCCTTACAATTTTAGTTGGACTGCACGAGTTGGGGCATATGCTTACAGCAAAGTGGTTCGGAATGCGCGTAGAGAAATACGCTATCGGCTTCCCTCCCAAAGTATTTAGCAAAAAGATTGGTGAAACAGAGTACATGCTGGGCCTGATCCCGCTGGGCGGTTTTGTGAAGATTTCCGGTATGGTGGATGAGTCGATGGATACGGAGGCCCTGAAAGAGGAGCCAAAACCATGGGAGTTTCGTGCCAAACCAGCCTGGCAGCGCCTGATTGTGATGATGGGCGGTATTATTGTGAACGTGATTACCGGTATAGTTATCTATATTTTCCTGACCTACAACTATGGCGAAAATTACTTGCCGGCCAGTGAAGTAAAGTATGGGGTAGCCCCGAACGAAATCGGTAAAGAGATCGGCTTCCGGACCGGTGACAAAATAGTGGCTGTAAATGGCAAACCATTGGAGAAGTTTGAGGACGTGTACTCGATGGATGCCCTGCTGGACCGTGGTGCTTTCTACACTGTAGAGCGCAATGGCGAAAAAGTAAACATTCCCGTTCCTGTTGACCTGATGGATAAGCTGGCGGATAAGGAAGAACGCATGCTGTTTGTGCAGCCGCGCCAGCCGTTTATGGTAGATCAGGTAATGGCAGGCAGCAATGCTGCAGATGCCGGCTTGCAACCCGGAGACTATATTCTGACTGTAAATGGCGAAGAGGCCCGCTTTTTTGATGAGTTTAAGCAATTACTGGTAAAATATGCCGGTAAGGAAGTGCCTTTGCAGGTAGAGCGTAACAACAAAGTGATCGACCTGAAAGCACAGGTAGAGCCGGATGGTACGATCGGGTTTATGCAAAAACCTTTGCTGAACTATGCTACGCGCCAGTACAGCATCGCCGAAGCTATTCCGGCAGGCACCGAGCAGGCTTTTGGTGTAATTACTGCTAACCTGAAAGGCTTTGGAAAGATCTTCAGAGGCGAGGTTTCGGCTTCTAAGTCGGTTAGCGGCCCGATCGGTATAGCACAGATTTTTGGCGATACATTTAACTGGTACAAGTTCTGGTCTATTACGGCCATGCTATCGATGGTGCTGGCTTTCATGAACTTCCTGCCGATTCCGGCGCTGGATGGCGGCCACGTGATGTTCCTGACTTACGAAATGATCAGTGGCCGCAAGCCATCTGATAACTTCCTGGAGAATGCCCAGAAAGTAGGAATGGTGCTGTTGCTGGGTCTTATGGCTTTCGCGATCTTTAACGATGTGTTTAAACTGATCTTTTAGCATAGGATAACTATAGCTGCAAGCACTGTAAACTATAGAAACGCTGTCGCCCGAAACGACAGCGTTTTTTTATGGCCAGGGCATTTCTGAACTATAGAATTTGTCCGGTGGTTCAGCAATTAATCTCAGAAAGAAGTAACTTACCACACCCGAACAGCAGCCTGCCACACCTTATAGTTTAGCTCTGAGAGGCTCCTGTCCAAAGCCAAGTAGAAACCATGAACTGGAAATTAGGAATAGTAGCTATAGTTTGCCTGCTAGGTAGTTTTTCTGCCTCAGCGCACGATTACCACGCCAGCATCACCGACATCAAGTTTAACCCGCGCACGCAGAGCCTGCAGGTAGCCGTAAAAGTCTTTACCGATGACCTGGAAAATGCATTATCGAAGCGAAGTAAAAGCAAAGTGAGTTATGATGCCGGTTCGGCAACTATAAAATTTGAGCTGACGAAAGGCAAACCGCTGAAGCAGCAGTTTATCGGGTCTGAAGAAGAGGCCGACGTGGTTTGGCTTTACTTTGAAGTGCCGGTGCAGAGCGCTTCGTTGTCGCAGTTGTACATCGAGAATGCCGTGCTTACAGAACTGTTTAACGACCAGATGAACATCGTAAACCTGGATTATAACGGCAAAATGCACAGCATGCTCATGCAGAAATCAGAGACAGGCAAAAAACTTACATTTAAATAGCAGACCGTTGGAACTGCAGCCGTAGTTTACGGAGCAAAGCCAGCCCAAGCACACCCAGCAATATGCCGGATATGTAAGGTACTACCAACTGCTCCGGCCTCGAAAAATGGTAATGTGGCGGCAGGTTAACCAGCAGGTATACGGCAGCTATAAAACCGACCAGAATCCAGTAAGGCATCCAGCCGAGCCAGTGTTTAGGTGTAACTTGTGCAGCCGGCATTTTACTGATGTGCCAGAGCAGTACCGCAAATCCTGCAAACGTACTGAAATGCTGCAATACACGGCAGACTGGCATTACCGTAATGCCCAGCGGCACAGGCTGTAAGAGAAAGGCATTATGGCGCACAAAGTAGCCGTTATAGTGTGTAAAGCTATCCCAGAACAGGTGCGAGAAAGAGCCGATGAGCGCTGAAATAGCAAAAATGTGCCCGTTGCGGAGCAGGTAACTCCCTATAGCTACTGGTTTTATGTTAACTGCACGCCTCCTGAAATAAGCTGGTAGTTGTTGAATAACCTGGTCGCGCACCAGCACATGGAAAAGTATGGCCAGCACAAAGGCCATGGGCAGGTTAAACAGCAGTAAGCCCTTGAGGGAGTGGCTGAATCTGCCCAAGCCTGGAATATGTAAAAAGTAAGCAAAGTCAGGGGCAGTGCTGC
>DATBUF010000539.1:0-1808 GCA_036516435.1 Pontibacter sp. | reverse complement strand
CTCGTCTGTTACCAGTACTATAACCAGTATACCGAGCAACAGATTAAAAAAGTGGGCCACATAGGTCAGGCGCATCCAGAGCGCCGGGAACTGATAAGTTTCATTACCCAGCGCTTTGCCATTAATCTGTACACTTGAGCTGGTGTAGAGTATCAGCAGCATCAGCAGTGCATAAACAGCCAGTATAATCCAGAAAGTACGGTAAGGGAGTATTTTGCGGAGCTCAGTTCGGAGTAAGTTCATCAGCTATATTAAGATTTTATAATCTCCAGGAATTGTTTTTCGAGGCTTTTGCGGCGGGCAACCAGTTGCGAGAGCACAACGCCCTGCGCAAACATATCGCGGTTCAGGTCAGTGCCGGTATAGCCTTCCTGCAGGGTAAGCACCACGTAGTCTTTTTCGGGCGTAAACTGCGTGATGTAAGGCAGCCGCTCCAGCAGTTGCAGCACAGGAGCCAGGTCGTCGGCGCTAACTATAAGCTGCTCCTTTGCCGACACAATGTTGCCTACCGGGCCATTGGTCACCAGCTTGCCGGTGCGCAATACGGCTACGTGCGTGCATACTTTCTCTACCTCGTCTAAAAGGTGGCTGGCCAGTATAATGGTTTTGCCCTGTGCAGCAATACGCAGGATCAGGTCGCGTACCTCAGCTATGCCTTGCGGGTCCAGGCCGTTGGTGGGCTCATCCAGTACCAGCACTTCGGGGTCGTTCAGCATGGCAGCAGCCAGTGCCAGCCGTTGCTTCATGCCCAGCGAAAATCCTTTAAAGGTGGTATGGCTGCGCGTACCCAGGCCCACCAGGTCCAGCATCTTATCAATGTTGTTGTGGTCGGCCCCCTTGTTATCGGCTATAATCTGGAGGTTGCGTTTGGCTGTCAGGTAAGGGTAAAAGTTAGGTGTTTCCAGGATGGCGCCTACACGTTGCTTGGTTGCCTTGCTGATGCCCTGCCCAAACCACGAAAAGCTGCCGCTACCGGGCCGGATCACATCCAGCACCATACCCAAGGTAGTGGTTTTACCGCTGCCATTAGGGCCGAGCAAGCCGTAAATGCTGCCTTCTTCTACTTGCAGGCTCAGGTTGTCTACGGCCCGCAGGCTGCCATATTTTTTACTGAGGTTATCTATGCTTAAAACTATAGCCACAAATATGCATCGTTAGGGTTGCGCCCAAAGGCGGGCTAAACAAATATAGAATTTTTGTTTTATAGTTGTGCTATAGTTTAAGGTGTGGCTGAAGGGCATGTACGGCAGCTCAGCAGGAAAAAAAGCGGCTGTTTTAATCCTGAAAAGTTATCGTTATTTTACATCAACTATGGAGATGCAGGAACTACAGGCAGAGGAATACAGCAGGCAGGAACTCACGATGAGTGCTGAAAAAGCCAACATGCTGGCCAGTGTTTTTATACTGCCTGTACTGCTTGTTTTTATACCGCTCTACCTGTGGCTTTGGCCGGAGCAGTTTGAGTTGTATAGCCTCAGGAGCTTTTTCGTGGAAAATAAAGTAAGGCTAATCTATTACCCGCTGCTGCTTTTTATTCCGGGTGCGGTGGTGCACGAACTGCTGCATGGTTTTACCTGGGCAGCTTTCTGCAAACATGGACTGAAATCGATTAAGTACGGGGTGCACTGGAAAATGCTGACGCCCTATTGCCATTGCAAAGAGGTGCTCCCGCTGCGGGCTTATAGGCTGGGCGGCATGATGCCCGGACTGGTAATGGGAATACTACCAACTATAGCTGGGTTGCTGTTGGGTTACCTGCCCGTATTTGCGTTCGGGCTGCTCTTTACAGTAGCTGCCGGCGGCGATGC
>DATBUF010000538.1:0-12180 GCA_036516435.1 Pontibacter sp. | reverse complement strand
TGTAACCTACCTGACCAAGGACCAACTGAGCGGCCTGCCCGAGTCTTTTGTAAAAGCTGCTGCCAAAGCTGCCGCCGACCGCGGCCAGGAAGGCAAGTATGCTGTACTGAACACCCGTTCCAGCATGGACCAGTTCCTGACCTACTCTGATGAGCGTGCCCTGCGCGAAAAGGTTTGGACGACCTACTACTCGCGTGGTGACAACGGCGACGCCCACGACAACAACAAAAACATAGCTGAAATACTAGAGCTGCGCAATGAACGCGTGAAACTACTGGGCTTTGATAACTATGCCGACTGGCGCCTGCAGAACCGCATGGCCAAGAACCCGGAAAATGCCATGGCCCTGATGAATGCCGTCTGGCCTGCCGCTATAGCCCGCGTAAAAGAGGAAGTAGCCGACATGCAGAAAGTAGCCAATGCTACCAGCAAGACCAAAATTACCATTGCTCCCTGGGATTACCGCTACTATGCCGAGAAAGTACGCAAGCAGAAGTATGACCTGAACTCCGATGAAGTGAAGCAGTACCTGGAGTTGGGCAACCTGACACAAGCCATGTTCTACACTGCCGGTGAGCTGTTCAACTTTAAGTTTACGCCTGTGCCGCAAGGCTCGGTACCTGTTTTCCAGGAAGATGTGAAAGTATGGGAAGTAACCGATAAAACAACCGGCGAGCACATCGGCCTGTGGTACCTCGACCCGTTTGCACGCCAGGGCAAGCGCTCTGGTGCATGGGCTACGACTTACCGCGCCCACACTACTTTCGATGGTAAAAAGACCGTACTGGCATCTAACAACTCCAACTTTGTGAAGCCTGCGCCGGGCGAGCCGGTACTGGTGTCGTGGGATGATGCCAACACCTTCTTCCATGAGTTTGGCCACGCCCTGCACTTCCTGTCGGCCAACGTAAAGTACCCGACCCTGAACAGCGGCGTACGCGACTATACCGAGTTCCAGTCGCAGTTGCTGGAGCGCTGGCTGTCTACTGACAAAGTAATTAACCAGTTCCTGAAGCACCATAAAACAGGGGAACCAATGCCTGCCTCGCTGGTTGCCAAAATCAATAAGGCCTCTACTTTTAACCAGGGCTTTGAGACAACCGAATACCTGGCATCTGCCCTGATGGACATGAAACTGCACCTGGCTGACCCGAACGGATTAGATCCGGACAAATTTGAGCGCGAAACACTGGCTGCCCTGAACATGCCGAAAGAGATCGTGATGCGCCACCGCACACCGCACTTCACGCACGTGTTCTCCGGAGAGGGCTATGCCACCGGCTACTATGGCTACCTGTGGGCTGATGTACTGACAGCAGACGCTGCAGAAGCCTTTGAGGAAGCACCAGGCGGTTTCTACGACAAGGATGTGGCTGCCAAGCTGGTGAAGTACCTGTTTGCTCCACGCAACGCCATGGACCCGGCTGATGCTTACCGTCTGTTCCGAGGCCGTGATGCCAAGATAGATGCGCTGATGCGTGACCGTGGTTTCCCGGTACCATCCGGCAGCTCTAAAAAGTAAATTATCCCGGTACTGAACTATAAATGCCCTGCAGCCTCAAAACTGCAGGGCATTTATAGTTAAAAGCTGATGCTGAATAGCCGGTATTAGTTTAAGCAGTACGAATCCAGGTTAGCGCTATCTCATAATCGGTAAATACTTCGTGCTGCGTGGTGCCGTGCCGCTGGTAATTTTTCTGGGCCTGCTGTGTAAAATCAGTAAGGGTTATGATGCTGTTAAAAAAGTACTCTGGCAGGTAAACCGCTATTTTCTCAAGCCCGGCTTCCGCAGCCATTTTGGTCCAGGTATCCTGTATCCATTCCCGTTCCTTTGTTGTAATGATGAAAATCTCTTCGTCATCAATCAGCCAGTTTTTTACACCATTGGCCTTCGAGAACCCGTGCCCCCACAGAAATACCTCCTTTCGCTCTTCCAGATCTACCTGCCGCTTCCATTTAATCAGCAGCAACGAGTCTGCCTCACAATAACTTACCTGTACAAAATCGTTGTGAAGCACTTCTTTTGTTACGTATCCGGAGCTTTCTGCTAGTACCATGTTGTTTACTGCCTGTAATCACCTATAATTTACGGATTCTAAATCAAAAATAGCATCACATTACCTGCCGGCTGTAATTATTTTTAGTGCAATGCCCCCTGCTATAGTTGCCAGGCACAGTGCAGCTGTAAAAAACAGAGCACGCAGCTTAGGTACAGCACCGCAGATGGCTTAACTTTACAGCTGGTTTATGAACGATACGTTATACTATGGCCATCACCCACATCTGCAAACATTTTAACAACCTCACAAACACCGAACTATACGACCTGCTACGGCTGCGCAGCGAGGTATTTGTGGTAGAACAAAATTGCGTGTTCCTGGACCAGGACGACCGCGACCAGGTATGTCACCATGTGCTGTTTTATGATGGCCAGACTATAGTTGCTTCGGCCAGGCTGGTACCGCCGGGCGTAAGTTATCCCGAAATGTCCATCGGCCGGATAGTGACCGGTATGGCGGTGCGTGGCACAGGTGTAGGAAAGCAACTCGTAGACTACTCTATAGCGGCATGCAGAGAACTTTTTGGAGAGGGTCCGATCAAGATCGGGGCGCAGCTATATGCCAAAAAGTTTTACGAATCGTTCGGTTTTGTGCAGAGCAGCGATGTGTATGACGAAGACGGAATTGACCACATCAAAATGATCCTGGCCTGAGTATAAACTATAGCTAACGCAGCTGTTCAGCTCGTACAGGTAGTTTTATACTTATGGAAATACAGGTTATACACGAAGAAAAGTATCAACAGTTTACGGTGATGCTCGATGACGAAGAGGAGGCAGAACTGGCTTATGCCCGTCCGTCTGAACGCGAAATTGACTTTACGCATACGTTTGTTCCGGAATCGGCACGGGGCAAGGGCATAGCACAGCAGCTGATAGAGGAAGGGCTGCGCTTTGCCCGCGAAAACGGCTACCGCGTAATTGCCACCTGTCCGGCTGTAGCAAAATACATAGAGGCTAACCCGCAACACCGGGAACTGCTCCGGTAAACTATAGTTTCTTTTATAGAAAATCTATATATTTCATTTTCAGGCAACCGGCTCTTGTAAAATGAAGATCAAATACTCCCTGCTCCTGCTGTTTATACTGGTAATACTTGGCAGCTGCCATACTTCCACCGACGATTTTATCAGTAAATATTGCCCGGGTTCCTGCACCGTCATCAAAGGCCGGCTCACAACCGATAACAGAACAAAACCACTGCCTGGCGTAAAGCTGAACGTATACTGGCAGGTAGTTGACCCTTTAGGCCTCTCGAGCAACACCCGCCGCAAGGCTGTAACTACCACCGATGCTGACGGCAATTTTGAGTTGCGTTTCCTGATCCGGGATGATGAGCTGGAAGGTGCTCGTGTCAGGTATTTTGTGGAAGCCAATGCCGGGAGCGATGCTTACCTCTACTGCCTGGGCCAAAACCACCTGCTGGAATACGCTGCACTGGAACGAAACACAACGATAACTACAGACTACAACCTGCCCCGGAAAGCACAGCTGCAACTACAGGTACGCAACCCTGACGCCATGGCTACCGGAGACTACATCCAGACAAGTTTTGAGTTTGATGCAGGTGAAGCAGGCGCAGCAGACCATTGCGTACCAGGCACTTACCTGACCCCTGCCAACCCGCAGGCAACTACAGCAGTGGCCGCCAACCAGGACGTTATCCTCCGGATTTACAAACGCAAAGCCGGCACCACAACTACCTCCGAAGAGGTCATCAGGCTGGCACCGGGGCAAGTGCTGCAGCAGCAGATCACGTTCTAAGCAACTCGTATGAAACAACTTATACTTACCTGTGCGCTTGTACTTTGCAGCCTGGCTATAGTTGCACAGGATGTCCCAAACTATAGTTCCGAAATACGATTGCTGGTGGGTAATGCAGGTCCGGCTGGTAGTTTCAGTAGCACTGATTTTGAGGAGGATTATCCAGCCTTTGCGATGTCGGGTTTGCTGTTGCAACTGGGCTATAGCCGAAGCATTGCCCCGCGCTGGGCGGCTGGTGCCACACTCGCGCTGCGCCGCAATCCCTTTGACCTGGATAAATTTGCTGCCCCTTCCGATAAGCTGGTAATAAGCCGCGACAGCAAAGCCTGGCAATCGGTGTTTACCCTGGCGGATGTGTATTACCGGTTCCCGACTGCCGATCTACAGCTTTACCTGAAGGGTTCTGTTGGCGCGGCCTTTAACCGGCGGGCAAGCTTAACTATAGTTACACCTTACGGCACTATAAACCACAAGGCTGCTACCAGCACGGCACTGGCCTACGGGCTACACGGCGGTATGCAGCAATATTTCGGCAGGTTCGGAATTGGTCTGGAGGGAGGTATACTCTCTACAAAACCTACTTTTGAGATGGGCGACACGAACTATAAACAAGCCATGACAACTATAAACGGGAGCCTGTTTGCCGCGTACGCCTTTTAATGTTTCTCTGTACCGCCCTTGCTCGCGTCCCGCGAGTGTGTGTTATCAGGCGGCGTCCCGCTGGGTTGGTTGCTCTGCATATTGTAAGTTTAGCGGCAGCATAACTTATGGCTAACTATGATGCCAGTTTGCAAAGGCCCTGCTTTGGGAAAGCCTTTACAATCTATAGCATGAAAGTAAATTCTGCTGTTCCGGACACGGATGTCCGGAACCAAATCTGCTTCGGACTTCCTTGTCCGTATTACACACACGAAACGGGGACTAAGAAGTCCCCGGCAGATTACTTTCGGACTAAGAAGTCCGAAAGAGCAGGTAATCATAAATTATAGTTGGTGCATGCAGCACCTTGTTTTATTTGGACTATAGTTTAACACGGCCAGAGTCCGCTGGTAACTCACACTCGCGGGACGCGAGCGAGGGCATCAGCCTTAGATACAATACGAACTATAGTTGCTTCTACTCCAAATGCTCTTTTGTCCTTTGTCAAAGAGTTCTTTTGTCAATAATTCTTTGTCAGAAAAATCTTTTGTCAACTATCGGCCTGCTCTACTTTATGGCCGCCAAACTCGTTGCGCAGGGCGGCCACCACTTTACCTGAAAATGTATCAGCCTCATAAGAGCGGTACCGCATCAGCACCGAGAGGGCGATAACCGGTGTAGGCACCTGCATATCCAACGCTGTTTCTAATGTCCACTTTCCCTCGCCGGACGAGTGCATAATGCCTTTTATAGTTTCCAGGTTGGGATCTTTGCTGAAGGCATTTTCGACCAGTTCCATCAGCCAGCTGCGCACTACAGAGCCATGGTTCCAGACACGCGCCACTTCGTTATAGTTAAACCCGAAATCGCTTTTATGAAGCACCTCAAACCCTTCGGCAATCGCCTGCATCATGCCGTATTCCACGCCGTTGTGCACCATCTTCGCAAAATGTCCGCTCCCCGACCTGCCCGTATACAGATAGCCGTTTTCTACCGAAATATCCTTAAAAATCTGCTCGCAATACGTAAAAGCAACGGCATCGCCGCCGACCATGGTGCAGGCTCCGTTGCGGGCGCCGCTTAGCCCGCCGCTTGTGCCGCAATCCAGTAAAAAAAGCTCCTGGGATCTGAGCTTCTCAGCCCGAGCGATGGAGTCCTTATAGTTAGAATTTCCGCCATCAATCAGGATATCGTTGGGTTGCAGATGTGGGAGGAGTTCCGCTATAACAGCATCTACGGGCTCGCCGGCAGGCACCATCATCCAGATCACTTTACGGCTACTAAGCTGCTGCGCCACCTCAGCTACACTATAGGCTGGTTGTATCTTTTCGGCGGCAGCCTTGTCTATAGTTTCCCGCACCCTGTCAAAAGCAACAACTTCGTGGCCATGGTCGCGGAGGTTCAGCGCCAGGTTGTAGCCCATCTTTCCTAACCCGATTAATCCTATCTGCATAACTGATTTCTTAAACTATAACTCACTTTTACCGCTTACTTGTTTGGCCGGGTGTTGGTTCGTTGCTCAGGCCGCCGAGTTTGCTGAAAGTATCTTTTAACTTAGGATAGAGCTCCGAAAAAAGAGCATAAAGTTGCTGGTAAACCTGGTGGTTGATGGGGTTGGGAGTATACGTTCTGGTGATCTTTACAAGCCGGGAGGCATCTTCCAGCTTTTCTATTTTACCCAGCGCCTGCAGCCCGAGAATGGCTGCTCCAAAAGCCGAGCTCTCGTACGTTTCGGTAAGGTGCACTTCCTTATTGAAAACATCAGCCAGCAGCTGCACCCAGAAACCGGAGCGCGAAAAGCCACCGTTGGCATACACCTGCCGGATAGGGCCTGTTACCTGCTCCAGGGCACAAGCCACACTATAAATGTTGAGCGTGATGCCTTCGAGCAGGGCCCGCACAACATGCGCCCGCGTATGGCTCAACTGCAGCCCGATAAAACAGGCACGGGCAGAGGCATCCCAGAGCGGAGCACGTTCTCCCAACAGGTAAGGCAAAAATAAAAGCCCGTCAGCCCCGGCTGGCGCTGTAGCAGCCTCCTCGCACATCAGCGCAAATATGTTTTGCCGATCGTGCAAAGCCGCCTCTGTTTCCGCTCTGTAAAAGGTATCCCGGAACCACTGCAGCACCACCCCTCCGTTATTTACGGCCCCTCCCAGCACGTACCTGCCGGGTGTAAGTATATAACTGAAGACACGCTGCTGCGGGTCAGCAGCAGGTTGTGAGGCCGCTACCCGCACCGCACCGCTTGTGCCGATTGTAACGGCGGCATGCCCATCGGCAAGGGCATTTGCCCCCAGGTTTGCCAGACAGCCATCGCTTGCGCCAATTATAAAAGGTACAGGCTCCTGTAACTGAAGTGCTGCTGCATATTCCGGTTTCAGGCTATAGTTGCAGTAGGTGGGCGTTACAGGTACAGGCAGTTGTTTTGCAGTTATACCGGCAATTTGCAGCGCAGTCTCGTGCCAACTCAGGCTACAGCTATGGAACAAACCTGTAGCGGAAGCAACAGAATAGTCCACCACTAATTCGCCGAACAGCCTGAACCACACATATGCCTTTATCCCTGCAAAACGAGCAGCTTTCCGGAACAGCTCAGGTGCTTCGTCCTGTAGCCAGAGCAGTTTGGGCAGCACGCCCATCGGGTGCAGTGGCGTACCGGTTTCGAGGTATAGTTGGTGAGCGGCAGGGTGTTGCTTCAGCTTTTCTGCCTGTGCCTTGCTGCGCGTATCGGCCCAGGTAATACAATTCGTGAGTGGCTTATTATCTTCGTCGAGCACAATCAGGCTGTGCATGGCACTGCTGAAGCTGACACCGATCAGTTTATAACCGGCTACCCGAAGCTCACCGATCACCTGCCGCAACGTACTGATCACCGCCTCCAGCACTTCCTCAGGGCTTAGTTCTGCATAGCCCGGAGATAAACTATAGAGCGGGTATGCCACAGCAAACTGGTACAGCAATGCCCCATCAGAAGCAAAGGCCACTGCTTTGGTGCTGGTGGTCCCGATGTCTATTCCGATGATGGCTTCCTGCTGCATGTGTTCTTTTACCTGTTCAGGTGCTTGTACGTATGCTGGCACTATAAAATTTAGGCGTTGCATATGCCGCTCTGATTTTATTCAGAAAAAAAGGAGAAAATAGTTGTAACCTCAAGATATCATCGTAATTTTACGATTATAAAAAAGTAAGCATGCTAGCAGCAAAACCAAAGGAATTTACAGAAACAGATATTGTAGTAGCCAGATATGCGAAGGCGCTGGCACACCCGGCCCGTATTGCCATATTGCGCGTCCTGCTCGAACGCAAAGCCTGCATCTGCGGCGATATTGTAGAGGAGCTGCCCTTGTCGCAGTCTACGGTGTCGCAGCATTTAAAAGAACTGAAAGAGGCCGGCCTGATAAAGGGAGACATCGACGGCAAGAAAGTGTGCTATTGTATTGACGAGAACGCCTGGCAGCACGCGCAGCAAGTGCTGCAGCAAATATTTGCCAGTTATACTTCCTGCAGCACAAGTTGCTGCTAAAAAATTTTATCCTGATTCATCGTAAAACACCGATTAATATTAACATTGAATTCCATGAACAAGCCTGAAGAATTAAAGAAAATAGTAAAAGATAAGTACAGCGAAATAGCCCTGCAAAGCAAAGAGCAGAACGAAGCGTCGTGCTGCGGCGCTACCGGCTGCTGCACCGTAGATTATGCCATATTTGCTGAAAACTATACCGAGCTGGAAGGCTACAACCCGGAAGCAGACCTGGGGCTGGGCTGCGGCGTTCCGACCGAGTTTGCCCGGATCAGGAAAGGAGACACAGTGCTTGACTTAGGTTCAGGTGCCGGCAACGACTGCTTTGTAGCCCGCGCCATGGTTGGCGAGAGTGGTAAGGTGATCGGTGTAGACATGACAGAGGCCATGATAGCCAAAGCTCGCGAAAATGCAGACAAGCTGAACTTCAACAATGTGGAGTTTCGACAGGGAGAAATAGAGCACCTGCCGCTGGCAGCAAACCGTGTGGATGTGGTCATCAGCAATTGCGTACTAAACCTGGTGCCAGACAAACAAAAGGCCTTTGAGGAAACGTACCGTGTGCTAAAACCAGGCGGACACTTCAGTATATCGGATGTGGTGCTGGTTGGCGAGCTGCCTGCCGGGTTAGTAAATGCTGCTGAGATGTATGCCGGCTGCGTATCAGGGGCGCTGCAAAAGGAAGATTACCTGCAGATTATCCGCAGGGCCGGTTTTGAGAATGTTACTGTACAAAAAGAGAAAGCCATACAGGTGCCAGACGAAATCCTGCAGGAGTACCTGGATGAAGCTGCTCTTAAAACGTTTCGGGAAAGCAATACGGGCATTTACAGTATTACCGTGTACGCCGACAAACCTGTTGCCGAGAACTGCTGCACCCCGGGTGCCGGCTGCTGCTAACCTCTGTACATAAACCCTGTGGGCACAAGTTTGTAGCTCATGGTTTATCGTAACCAACTATAGACCATGAGCTACAAGCCTTATCCTGTCCCATATCTTACCAAGTTCTGCCTGTTCAGGATAAACAGTGCCTGCTATAGTAGCGCACTATCCCTTTAACACGTATGCTGCTGGTCTGGTAGCAGTAAATAGTATTTCCCCAGGTCTTTCTGTATAGTTTTGATGCCTGGTCGGTCATAATCAAACGTCTTCCCGGGAGGTGTACGTTCTACTGTCCTTCATTTGTCGCCTCTCTTTCCAGGTCCTCGCGATTGCCCGTCCTGAAAGTGGCTACCGCTTCGCCGCCTGCATACAGGGTCAGGATTCTGTCGGCGATGCTGTAAGAATCTACACGCTCCAGCACGCGCAGAAATCTGGTTTCCTGTTCCATGATCGGGCACATCATGCGGGTAGAGCCCAGAGCGCTGAAGCGTACAGTACTGCCGTTTAGCTCATATTTGCCGAACAACGCATTGCAGCCGGTAAACCCTTTCAGATCGTTTTTGCCTTCCTGCAGCCTGATGAATGCGGTTCTAGTGTTATTCGGCGCCTGCGGGCTCTGCCCTTCCAGCGAGAGCAGCATCCAGTAAGCATCCAAAATGGTGTCTTCCTCGGCAGTGGGTTGTTCGGGTGTAGCCGTTTTGCAGCTCACGAGCCCTGCAAGCAGCAGCAACGCCCAGAAGTAAAATCTTCTCATAGTCTTCTTTTGTCTTTATCTATAAACTATAAAATCGCCCGCAAAGTATAGCGGGCGATTTTATAAAGTTACTGTTAAATGCCAAAGGTATCGTTACCATAGCTTCCCTGCGGTGACCAGGCCGAATAATCGGGGCCTGAACGGCCACTGCGTCGTTCGCGGCTGCTATAACGGTCTCCATCGCTGTCGGAGTGGTCGCTTACGTAAGCTCTGTTAGAGGCATAGGAGCCGGTCGCATAGTTATCGCGGTTGCTGTTGCTGTTCTCGATGCGGCCGCTGTAATGATACTCCTTCTCTCCGCTGCGGTCAAAGTCCCAGTTGTTGCGCGGGCTATAGTTACTGCCATAGTTGTTTTCGTCACGGCTGCGGGTATGTTCGCCACGGTCGTGGTGTATGTCGGTCAGTTCGTGGCCATAGTTATAGCGCTCGTCCCGGCCATAGTCTCCGTATCTTCTGCCATGCCCCGGGTTTTCGTAACTGTTCTCCTGGCGGGCATAGCGGCGGTTGCCTGCTACGTCGTAACCGGAGCTGTAAGGCTGGCTGCGGCTATAGTTATCGTCGTTGCGATAGTCGGTGCTGTGGCTGTTTTGCTGCCCCGTGTAGCCGTGGCTTTGCCTGAAGTGTTGGTCATCTCCGTAGCGGTAGTGGTCGTCGCGGTTGCGATATACGTCGTTATAGTTGTTGGCGCCATAGCCTCCGGATGGGCCCTCGCTGAAATCATTAAAATCATGGCGCTGCTGCATGCGCACGTTGCGGTACTCGTGGTCGTTGTTGGGCATACCATAGTAGTTGCCGTGCTGGCTGTAGCGTTGCCTGAACTGCTGTTCGTTACCATTCCCCTGGCTATTCCGCTGATCGTAATAATGCTCGTTTCTTTCCATAGTTGATTTATAAGTTGGTTACACGCTCTTTATAAACGAACTATAGGCGGCAGTGTTAAGGCTTATTCAAAATTAGGCCTGTCCCGGGGCAAGGCGTGCTCTGCCAACAGGCTGATTTTACCGACCTGTGCTTTGTCGAGATGTTCTGCGGGTTCATCTATTTCATTCGTAAAAGCTGCAGCGCTTTCATACCTTCATCTCCGTATTATCAAGATAAACTATGAAAAAGCTAACCACCTCTGTTGCGCTGCTGTGTTTACTGGCACTTTCGCCATTAGCCGAAGCCGCTAAAACACCAAACCTGACCTATACTGTAGACCTGAATAACCGTGCTGATGACCGCTTTAAAGTAACACTGGACGTAAAAGGGCTTACCAGCGACAACAATATTTTCCAGTTTGCAGCAACGGCACCAGGCACTTACCAGACGATGGATATGGGCCGTTTTGTCGAGAACTTTAAGGCCTACGACAAACGCGGTCGCGAACTCGAAACCAAACAGCTCAGCACCAACCAATGGCAGCTAAGCGAGCCCACGAAAGTACGTAAGATCACCTACGCCATTGCCGAAACCTTTGACACGCCGGTAGACCGTGACCAGATCTACGCCATGTGCGGCACTTCGCTGGAGCAGGACCATGCCCTGCTGAACGGGCAGGCTGTGTTCGGCTATCTGAAAGGGTTGCAGGCAGCACCTATGCGTATAAAACTGGAGTACCCGCAACAGTGGCTGGTAGGCACCGCCTTAAACACCGACAAAAAAGGCTATTATGTAGCTGATAGCTACGATCATATAGTGGACTCTCCTATTATGGCCGGCGAACTGACCAAAGCCTCAACCAACTATAACGGCACCACTATTGATATTTACACCTACTCTAAAACCGGCAAAATAAAGTCGCAGGACCTGATGGCAAACATGACCGGCATGCTGGAGTCGGCACACAAGTTTGTAGTTGATTTCCCGGTAGACCGCTATACGTTCCTGTATCATTTCGAGGATCAGGATTGGGGAGCCTGGGAACACTCGTATAGCTCAGGCTACGTGATGCAGGAGAAAGAATATACGCCAGAGTACGCCAAGCACCTGACCGATATTGCGGCACATGAGTTCTTTCACATCATTACACCGCTGAACATCCACAGTGAGGTAATCTCCCGGTTCAACTTTGAAAACCCTACTCCCTCGCAGCACCTATGGCTGTACGAAGGTACTACCGAATGGGCATCGCACATCATGCAGCTGCGCAGCGGCCACAAAACGCTGCCTGCCTACCTGAGCGATGTACAGAAAAAGCTCCTGATAGATGACCAGCTGGACAAGAACTATAGTTTGCAGAAAATGGCGCTAACCTCCTACACTCCTGAGGGGCAGCAGCAATACTATAACATCTACAACCGCGGGGCCCTTGTACCCATGCTGCTCGACATCAAGTTACTCGAGTTATCTGGTGGTAAGAGAGGTTTACGTGAGGTCATTAACGAACTCTCGAAAGAATATGGTCCTAAAAAGGCGTTCCCTGAAAATGAATTTTTCGAGATTTTTACAGCCAAAACTTACCCGGAAATAGCTGATTTCTTTAACAACTATGTGAAGCATACAACCCCGCTACCTATAGCTGATTACTTTGGCAAACTGGGTATTGCCTATACTGCGGCTCAGCAAACAGGTAAT
>DATBUF010000537.1:0-5492 GCA_036516435.1 Pontibacter sp. | reverse complement strand
CCAAAAAACTGCGTAAGTATAGGCTACCTATGGCAGAGAAACCAACACAAACAGCATCCGCATACAACACACTCACCATCCGGAGTATAAAGGAAGAAGTGCCCGGTGTTAAGGTATTCACTTTTGATGAGGCTATACCTTACAAGCCAGGGCAGTACCTCACATTGGTACACCCGGGGAGGCACGGTGAGATAAGAAGGTCGTATTCTATGACCTCTGCGCCAGTTCTAGGCGAGCCACTCTCCATCGGTGTGAAGCGGATTGAAAACGGCTTCTTTTCAAGACAACTGGTTGACCGGGCAGTAGTTGGCGATAAGCTACTGACCACAGGAACTGCTGGTCTGTTTACATTACCTGAAGATGTCCAGAACTATAGCCAAGTCTTTTTCCTGGCTGCCGGGAGCGGCATCACGCCGATCTACTCGCTGCTGAAAACTGTACTGCACGCCTACCCGCACCTTTCGGTTGTGCTACTCTACAGCAACAGTTTACCGGAAAGCGCCATGTTCCTGGAGCCCCTGAAGGAGATGGTTCGCGACTTCCCCGACAGGTTGCATGCAGAGTTCCTGTTCAGCAACTACCCCGACCTGCGTAAAGCGCGCCTGCATAAAGACCTGCTGCACACCTTTCTGCATACGCTGTCACACGCCCCCCTACAGCAAACGTTGTTCTATCTTTGCGGCCCTCTAAACTACATGCGGTTTACGTATTATGTGCTGCGGCAGGAAGGCGTTCCCGCGGATAATATCCGGAGAGAGCTCTTTAATATTCTGAAAACACCGCCTCCTAAACTCGTACCCCCTGACACTGATGCGCACCTGGTAACGCTCCATATGAAAGGAGAAATACACCGTATACCATGTAAATACCCGGACACTATTCTGCAAAGTGCCCGTAAGCACGGCATTGTTCTACCCTATAGTTGCGAAACCGGAAAGTGCGGTAGCTGCCTGGCTAAAATCTTAGAGGGAAATGTCTGGTTATCGTATAATGAAGTACTGACAAACAGCGACCTGCAAAAAGGGCTGACCCTGACCTGTGTGGGCTATCCTGTTGGTGGCGATGCAGAACTGGAGATACTATAGCCCGCTACCCTCCTGCCTGAATCAACGTTTAAAGAAGTGGGCATGCTCTGAAAATACTGGTCGCGGGCATACCACACTATTCTTTGTTAAACAATTCTTAAGAGTAAAGCTATGGCAAAGTCTGCAACAGATTTAGTGAAAGAAGCGAAGCAAAACATTGAGAACCTTACTCCTGCACAGGTACAGGAAGAGTTATCCCGTGGCAAGGCCACCTTAATTGACATCCGCGAGCAGGAAGAGCTACAGCAAAACGGCAAGATTGCCGGAGCGGTACATGCACCACGCGGCATGCTGGAGTTTTATGCTGATGACTCATTGCCTTACCACAAACCGGAGTTTGATAAGAACAGACGCCTGATTTTGCATTGTGCCTCTGGCGGGCGCTCCGCACTGGCAACAGCAACCCTGAAACAAATGGGCTACGAAAACGTGGCCCACCTGGACGGGGGCTTTAAAGCATGGAAAGAATCAGGGTATCCTACAACTTAGTAGGGTAACTATAGTTTTGCAGCACCTGGCATAGTCTTAAACTATAGAAACAAAAGCGCCTTCTGCTCGCTGGGAACAGAAGGCGCTTTAAGTATTGTATCAGGTATCGCTACTCGATTACGGATTCAGCAAGAACGATAATTTTATTGTTCAGGACTTCTACCACACCGCCATCTACGGTAAAGAACTCTTGTCCTTTTTTGGTAGTTACCCGGATTCTGCCACTTTCCATAGTACTGATGAGGGGTGCGTGCGAGTCCAGTACCTCGAAAGAGCCATTAACTCCCGGAAACTGAGCTGCATCTACCTCACCGGCAAAAACCTTTTTATCTGGTGTGATTATCTCTAAATACATTAGTTAATGTGCTAATTAGTTAATGTGCTAATTAGCTAATGCACTAACGTGATGTAACACATTAGCACATTAGCACATTTATTTAATTACCTAGCTTCAGCAAGCATTTTCTCACCTTTCGCTACTGCATCCTCAATGGTACCAACCAAGTTGAAGGCAGCTTCCGGCAGGTGGTCATACTTACCGTCCATGATCTCGTTAAAGCCTTTGATGGTCTCCTTGATATCTACCAGTACACCTTTAAGGCCTGTAAACTGCTCTGCTACGTGGAACGGCTGAGACAGGAAGCGCTGCACACGGCGTGCTCTGTGTACAACCAGTTTATCTTCGTCAGACAATTCGTCCATACCAAGGATGGCGATGATGTCCTGAAGTTCTTTGTAACGCTGCAGGATCTCTTTCACGCGCTGTGCTGTGTTGTAGTGCTCATCGCCCAGAACATCAGCAGACAGGATGCGAGAAGTTGAGTCAAGTGGATCCACTGCTGGGTAGATACCAAGCTCAGCAATTTTACGGGAAAGTACTGTAGTTGCATCCAGGTGAGCGAAAGTCGTCGCTGGAGCAGGGTCAGTCAAGTCATCCGCAGGTACGTAAACGGCCTGTACCGATGTAATAGAACCACGCTTAGTAGACGTAATACGCTCCTGCATGGCACCCATCTCAGTTGCCAGTGTTGGCTGGTAACCTACCGCTGATGGCATACGGCCAAGAAGGGCCGATACCTCAGAACCCGCCTGCGTGAAGCGGAAGATGTTGTCGATAAAGAACAGGATATCACGACCAGCACCTGAGCCATCACCATCACGGAAGTTTTCCGCTACAGTAAGACCGGCAAGCGCCACACGTGCACGCGCCCCAGGAGGCTCGTTCATCTGTCCGAACACAAGCGTTGCCTGAGACTTCGCCAGTTCAGTCATATCTACTTTGGTAAGGTCCCAACCACCTTCTTCCATCGAGTGTTTGAACTCCTCACCATATTTAATAACGCCAGATTCAATCATCTCGCGCAACAGGTCATTACCTTCACGGGTACGCTCACCAACACCTGCAAACACAGAAAGACCTGCGTAAGCTTTCGCGATGTTGTTGATCAGTTCCATGATCAATACTGTTTTACCTACACCGGCACCACCGAACAAACCGATTTTACCACCTTTTACATAAGGCTCCAGCAGGTCGATTACTTTGATACCTGTATAAAGTACTTCCGAAGAAGTTGCCAGGTCCTCGAAGCGAGGTGCGTTTCTGTGAATTGGCAGACCGCCATCGCTTACTGGCTGCGAAATACCGTCAATGGCCTCGCCGATAACGTTGAATAAACGGCCTTTGATGCCTTCGCCTGTCGGCATTTTGATAGGTGTACCTAAGTCAAGGACTTCAACCCCACGGGTAAGACCTTCGGTAGAGTCCATCGCGATGGTACGTACGCGGTCTTCGCCAAGGTGCTGCTGACACTCCAGGATAATTACCTGGCCGTTGTCTTTCGTCACTTGAAGGGCATCCAAAATATTTGGTAGCTTAGTGTTGTCACCCGCAAAGCTAACGTCCACAACCGGACCAATAACCTGGGTAATTCTGCCAATATTCGCCATTTGACTTTTTATATGGATTAACTTGTATAACGGAGTTATTTCAGGGTGCAAAACTAATGTATAAATCTCTTAAAACCATGTAACACCCCAAAAACTTTTCCCCTGCTGCTGAAACACATACAAAAGCCGCCAACCTGTAAATAGCAAAAGCTATATTTAGTACCTGCGGGCGTTAAACTTTCCTGTATACAGGATGTCTATAGTAAGTAAACTTAAGCTGCTCACTTTGCTGCATTATACTACCAGACCAGCCTTTTTCACCTGCCTGGTTACTAAGAGCATGTTTAAAATTCATCCTTTGCGCTGCAAATTGCCCATAAAGGAACCTGACTTCACCTTTTTTTCGTCACGTAGCGCTGCTATGCGACTCAAAAAAGGTTTCGCCAGAACCCTTTCTGATCAATTCTCGCCTGCAAAAACGAAAGTTAAACAAGCTCTAAACTATAGTTTAAAGCTGCCTCCTAAGTTACTCTTTTAAAACTAATTACTTATTCTAACCAACCATCTTTAAAATGAGAAAATTTTATTTACTGCCTTTTCTCCTGCTCTTCTGCATGGGGGTAAAAGCGCAGCCTGCTGCTCCGGGCAAGGCCAACTACCAGCTCGCCTCCCGCTTTTCGCCCCAAAAACTAAAGAAGCTTATTTTTACCACAACTATAGATCCGCACTGGCTGAAGAACTCCGACAGGTTCTGGTATGAATATGAAAACAGCAATGGCAAAAGCTGGTACATCGTAGACCCTGCCAGAAAATCGAAGACCCTCCTGTTTGATAATGACAAGCTGGCTGCTGCAGTTACCCTTATTGTACAGGATCCTTTTGATGCCCAGCACCTGCCTATCGAGAACCTGAAATTTTTACCTGACGAGCAACACATACAATTTGAGATAAAGAGCTCGGTAGATGAGATAAAAAAAGACAGAATCAACAAATCGGCTCCAGACTCGCTGCAGAAGAAAACCTTTTACTTTCAGTACAACCTGAATACCCAGCAACTGCAGGAGCTAAAGGATTATGAGAAGCCAAAGAAGAAACCTGAGTGGGCCTCTATTTCTCCGGATCAGAAAGTTGTGGTATTTGCCCGCAACTATAACCTGTACTGGATGGACAAGGCCAACTATGAAAAGGCCCTGAAAAATGAAAAGGACTCTACTATTGTAGAGCACAAGCTTACCACCGATGGTGTAGAAAACTACCACTACGGCGACTCCAGAGGTGAGACAAACGTGGAGCGTGAGAAGAACAAGAACAAGCGCAAGCCAGCCTACGTGCTCTGGTCTCCTGACTCCAGGCACTTTGCCTTGGTTCGCTCCGACGACCGTAAGGTAAAGGACCTGTGGGTAATCCATAATGTTACCAAGGGCAGACCGGAACTGGAAACCTATAAGTACCAGATGCCCGGCGAAAAAGAGGCTCCTATAAGAGAGTTGCTTGTATTCGACTTTGCTGCCAAAACATCCCGAAAAATAAACGCTGCTGCCTTTAAGGATCAGGAGCTATCGCTGTGGGGTGCCCCGGCCCTGAAAAAGAACCGTGATGACGAGTACCGCCCGGCTATCTGGCATGGCACGAGCAACAAGCTATACTTTACCCGCACCAGCCGCGACCTTAAAAAGATCGACATCTGCCAGCTGGATATCACGACCGGCGCAGTAACGCCTGTAATAAACGAGCGCTTTAACACCTATGTGGAAGTAAACCGAGTTGGCCTGGTAAATGGTGGCAAAGAGCTGATCCATTGGTCAGAGCGCGATGGCTGGGGCCACTTTTACCTGTACGATGATGCCGGTAAGTTAAAAAACCGCATTACTTCAGGCGCTTTCCACTGCGAGAGCATAGAGGGTATAGACGAAAAGAACCGCGTGCTGTACTTTACAGCCAATGGCCGCGAAGCCGGGGAAGACCCTTACCTGATGCACCTGTACCGTATCAACTTTGATGGCAGCGGACTTACCCTGCTCAACAAAGGCA
>DATBUF010000536.1:0-2484 GCA_036516435.1 Pontibacter sp. | reverse complement strand
CGTATTTACGCCGAGTATTTTAAAGATAACCAGCCTTGCCGCACCACCGTGGAGATCAGCAGCTTGCCTACTCCTATTGCCATCGAGCTGAAATGCATTGCTACCATTTAACGTATGCAGCAAGATATTACAGATTTTTTTACGTCGCGGGTAGCAGACTTTCAGAGACAGGAGCAAAGGGTAAGCAGTAGCGCCACGCGCGTGTCTTGGTTGCGTGTGCTGGTGTTTCTGGCAGGTGTGGCGGCAGCTTACTACTTCTTTAACAGCGGGCAGCATGCAGCGGGAGCGGTAACTATAGTGGTCGGGTACGTGGTGTTTGTACTTGTAATGCGCTGGCATACCCGCCTGGAGTACTCCCGGAAGAACTACGAATTACTGCTTCACCTGAACCTGGAAGAGCTTGAGCGACTAAAAGGCAACATCAGCAGCCTGGACAGCGGGCAACAATTCGCAGATGAGCACCACCCTTATACGTCCGACCTGGATATTTTTGGCCACAATTCACTCTTCCAGCTGTTAAATAGCTCTGTCACAGGCATAGGCAAAGCCAAGCTGGCATCATGGTTACAGCACCGCACTACCCCCGAGGAGATCCGGCAAAGGCAAGTGGCTGTTGCAGAGCTAAGTGAGAGGAACGCTGCCGAATGGCTTCAGCACCTGCTTGCCATCCCGCGGCACCATAAGCACGAGCAAAGCTCTAAAACCGACTTCTTCGATTGGCTGGCGCAGAACCATTTCTATAGTAAGTATAGCTATCTGAAGCCACTCATCTTTATACTGCCCGTGCTCACAGTGGCAGCCATTGCAGCCTGGCTTTACGGGTACAGTGGCTACCCTGCTTTAGCATTGCTGGTGGCACAGTCGCTGCTGGGCTACAGGTTCAGGCAGGAGCGCGACGGTTTTTATGAGAACAGCATTGCGATCTACGAGGCTATGCGCAGCTATAGCCGGCAAATCAGGCACATTGAGCAGCATACCTTCCAGGCACCTTTGTTGGTAGCGCAGCATCGTATATTGTTTTCCGGTAATACAAAGGCTTCGGTGGCACTAGCGAAACTCTCTACTATTATAGATTATTTTTCCTACAGGCTAAGTACCCTGATGGCCTTTTTTCTGAATACCATCCTGCTGTGGGACTTTATCTGGATGTACCGGCTGGAGAGCTGGCGAGACCAGTACCTGCAACAGGTAAAGGGCTCGCTGGACGTGTTGGCTACTTTTGAAACTATTGCCAGTATAGCTGCACACCAGTTTGCTAACCCGCAGCACGCGGTTCCGGAGCTCAGTGAGGTCCCTTTCGAGTTTTCTGCGATACAACTGGCGCATCCGCTTATTTTCGCCTCAGAGCGTATTGCTAATGATTTTTCGATGCAGGGAATCGGGCACACCATTATTGTAACGGGCTCTAACATGTCCGGTAAAACCACCTTTTTGCGTACAGTGGGTATAAACATGGTGTTAGCCTTTGCAGGGGCACCTGTTTGTGCTCAAAAGCTGCGCCTGGCGCCTGTGCAGGTATATACTGCCATGCGTACCGTCGATAACCTGGCTGAAAGTACATCCTCATTCTATGCCGAATTGAAGCGGTTGCGTATACTGCTGAACATGACCGAACAGGGTGCACCGGTTTTCTACCTGCTGGATGAGATTCTGAAAGGCACCAACTCCCGCGACAGGCACCTGGGGGCCATGGCACTGATCAGGCAATTACACCAGCGTAACAGTGCAGGCATGATCTCGACACACGACCTGGAATTGGGCGCTATGGAAGAAGAGCTGAGAGGCAGTGTAGAGAACTATAGTTTCAACAGCACGATAGAAGGTGATAAGATCCTGTTCGACTATAAGTTGCAGCGTGGCATTTGCGGCAGCTTTAATGCCAGCAAGCTCATGCAGCTTATGGGTATTGCCATTGAAGAGTAACTATAGACAGAGGACTATTTGACAAAGGATAAAAGATTTTTAATTCCCCTCCTTGCTGGGGTAAGGATAGATTATAGTTTCTCTGACTTAGCACATGAACACATTAAATAATTAGCACATTAACCAAGCACATTATAAACTATGAGAGTAGTAGCAGACATTCCGAACCCGCACGTGAAAATCACCTTGCACTCCTATAACGGTAAATACATCCTGAAGCTGGAGAAAGCTAACCTGGAGCAAATCTATAAAATTGAAGAATCTGAAGTGATGGGAGATGAGGGCGCCATTGCCTTGCTGGACGACGAGTTCATAGAGGCGGTAGTAAACCGTTTTATAGACATGCGTGATGCTTTTGTGAGTACGGTTAGGAGAAACAACGCATAAAATTGTTAAATTAGTTGAACGGGAGGGGTGTACTAAACTATAGCACCACCTGTTTTAGCACTGGTATGGTAAATGCCTGCTTTTTTACAGACTCTGTTTTAAACTATAAACTGAATTAAATGGAATTGAGAATCGGGAATATGGTGATCAGCAGGAAGGGATTTCAGCTGCTTG
>DATBUF010000535.1:0-4446 GCA_036516435.1 Pontibacter sp. | reverse complement strand
GCCCGCTTTCTTCCTGCTTGCGCTTCAAGGTTAAAAAGAAGTCGGCCATTTCGTTGGCTTCGTAGCCGATTTTTGTAGAGTATTCCACGCCCAGCTCATCAGATTGCCGCTCGTCGTCGCGGCCAAACTTCAGGAACAGCAGGCTCAACCCCTGCATGGCTTCGTTACCAAACTGGGCCAGTTCCGGAACCAGAATCATACCGGCTATTAAGCCTACCTGGCTCAGCACAGACTTACTTTGCTGCTGGGCAGAGTGGCGCGCGGCAATGTGCCCGATCTCGTGGCCCAGCACACCGGCAAACTGAGCTTCGTTGTTAAAGTGCGCCATAATACCCCGCGTAAAGTACACATAGCCACCTGGCACCGCAAACGCGTTTATCACCGGCGAGTCCAGAACCTTGAAGTTATACTTAATGTTGCTGCGATGCGAGATGGCGGCCATCTGCTGGCCTTTTTCATCTATAAATCGCTGAATAGCCGGATTGTCGTACATGCCGAACTGCGCTACAATCTGCGGATCAGCCTCTTGCCCCATGGCCAGTTCCTGTCCTTCCGACATCAGGATAACGTCTTTTTTACCTGTTACCGGGTTGGTAGAGCAGGAGTTAAAGAGCAGCAGCGTTCCGGTTAAAAGTGCGGATATTTTTATTTTCTTCATGTTGTCTTATTTTATAGTCTAAAGGTTTGAGTATAAGACTGTAAATCTCCAAAAACCTATATTTTTATGTGCAACGGTTCTGTATGCGTTTAGTTGCGGTTTATGGCTGTTTGTGTTACCAGTGCGCTTTTATACTTCATTGCGAGCACTAGCGGCTGCATGTCTTCTATAGTACCAGCAGCACCTGCTGTGCAGCTTAAGCCGGAGTAACAGTTGGTACTTTTTTAACTTCCTGGGCAGGATTTTACAGCTTCATAAATTACTGTGAGTATCAGCAAGCTACCATACGGTGCGATAGTTTTGGGGCTACTGCCGTATGCTAGGCAGTAACTGCTTTCTTTGTGTTTTAGCAAAGAGTGCTTAAATTGAGTAAAATATAGCTGCATTGGAAGAAAAGCAACAACACAGAAATAACGCCGATACCGAGTCGCGTTTGCAGGCCATTATTGATACGGCTATAGACGGGATCATCACCATCGACAACCGGGGAAAGGTTGAAACAATGAACCCTGCCGCCGCCCGTATCTTCGGCTATAGTCCGGAAGAAGTAATTGGGCAGAATATCAGCATGCTGATGCCGGAGCCGGACCATAGCCTGCACGATGTTTACATCGATAACTACCACCGTACAGGCGTGGGGCAGATTATTGGTATCGGGCGCGAGGTACTGGGTAAAAAGAAGGACGGCACCATTTTTCCTTTTCTGCTAAGCATAAGCGAGGTGCGCCTGCACGATAAGCAGATCTTTACGGGTATTGTGCACGACATTACGGACCTGAAAAAGACAGAGGCCGCCCTGCGCGAGAGCGAGAACAAGTTCAACTCCATTATACAAACTGCCGTGGATGGCATCATCACCATTGATACCCGCGGGCTGATGGAGATGGTGAACCCGGCTGCCCAGAAGCTGTTTGGCTACGAAGAAAGCGAACTGCTGGGCCGTAACATCAACATGCTGATGCCGGAGCCGGATAGCAGCATGCATGATGCCTACATGGAGCGTTACCACCGTACGCGGGTGCCGCACATTATCGGCATCGGGCGCGAAGTGTCGGGGTTGCGGAAGGATGGTACGGAGTTTCCGTTTTTCCTGAGTATAAGCGAGGTGCAGCTGGCTGACCGCAAAGTGTATACGGGGTTTGTGCACGACATTACCCGCCAGAAAATAAGTGAGGAACGCCTGCGCCGCTATGCTGCTGAGCTGGAACGAAGTAACCGCGAGCTGCAGGATTTTGCCTATGTGTCGTCGCATGACCTGCAGGAGCCGTTGCGGAAAATACAGGCTTTTGGCGACCGCCTGAAAACAAAAGAATACGACAAGCTGAGCGACCAGGGCAAAGATTATGTAGACCGGATGCTGAATGCTGCCTCGCGTATGCAGAACCTGATCAACGACCTGCTGGACTTTTCGCGGGTTACCAGCAAATCGAAAGCTTTTGTAAAGGTGAACCTGGATCATATTCTGTCGGAGGTGCTCTCGGATCTGGAAGTAACCATAGAACAGACCGGTGCCGAGATTGTACGTTCTCCGTTGCCTGTGATAGAGGCAGAGCCAACCCAGATGCGGCAACTCTTCCAGAACCTGATCAGTAATGCTATCAAGTTCAGCAAAGAGGGGCAGAGGCCGGTTGTGAAAATCGCATCACATATCACCCAGCGCAACGCACACCTTACCTCCACACCCGGCGACGAAGTAGTGGAAATTACAATAGAAGATAACGGGATAGGTTTCGATGAGAAATACCTGGACCGTATTTTTAATATTTTTCAGCGACTGGAAGGGCAGAAGTATGAGGGCTCGGGTATCGGGCTGGCGGTTTGCCGTAAAATAGCGGTGCGCCATGGCGGCGATATTACAGCTAAGAGTAAGCCCGGCGAAGGCACCCGCTTCATTATAACCTTAGCTAAAAAACACTTACAGGAATAAACTATAAAGCATGAGTCATAACCGAAGATCCATAATAATACTGATAGCTGACGATGATGCCGAAGACCGCATGCTGGTAAAAGAGGCACTGGAAGAAAGCCGCTTAAATAACAACATCCAGTTTGTAGAAAATGGGGAGGAACTGCTGGACTACCTGCACAACCGTGGCCGGTACACCGATAAAGTGAAGTTTCCGACGCCAGGGCTGATTCTGCTCGACCTGAACATGCCTAAAAAAGATGGGCGCGAAGCACTGAAAGAGATCAAAACAGAAGAGCACCTGCGCATGATTCCGGTTGTAGTACTTACTACCTCCAAAGCCGAAGAAGACATTCTGCGCACCTACGACCTGGGGGTGAGCTCTTTTATTACAAAACCGGTAACTTTCAGCTCGCTGGTGGATGTGATGAAAACCCTGAGCAAATACTGGTTCGAGATAGTGGAACTGCCAAAGCCATAGTTGGCTGGTAGGTAGTCGCCGGTTATAAGTTAGCAGGAATGATGTAACCCCGCATACGCGGAACCGGCAGCTAACAACTATTAACTAAAAACTAGCAACCATCAACAAACAACTATAAACCTAACCAAGCCTTGTCGGACAACAACAAGATACGTGTGCTGCTGGTAGATGATGATGAAGACGACTTCATCATTACCCGGGATATTATGGATGAAATTCCGGGACGCAACTACCTGCTCGACTGGACAGCCTCTTTTACCGAAGCCCTGAAACTTATTAGCCAGGAGGAGCATGACGTATACCTGGTGGACTTCAGGTTGGGGGCACACGATGGGCTGGAGCTGATCTCGCAGGCAGTGGAAGGCGGCAGCATGGCGCCGTTCATTCTCCTGACCGGGCAAAGCGACCGCGAAACCGATGAGAAGGCGATGCGGGTTGGTGCTTCGGACTACCTTGTAAAAGGCACGTTCAACCCGTTTACCCTGGAGCGGTCCATCCGGTATAGTTTAGAGCATGCCAAAAGTTTAGCCGAAATACAGAAACTGAATACCGAACTGGAACATCGTGTGGAAGCGCGTACCCGTGAGTTGGGCGAGGCCGTTCGGAAGCTGGAAGACTCTAACCGCAGTCTTTATGAGGCACAGGTAGAAATACGCAAGGCGCTGCAGAAAGAGAAAGAGCTGCACGAGCTAAAATCCCGGTTCGTGACCATTGCCTCGCATGAGTTCCGGACACCGCTGAGCACAGTACTCTCTTCGGCATCGCTGATAGGAAAGTATAAAACCACCGAAGACGACGAGAAACGCCAGAAGCATGTAGAGCGCATTAAGTCTGCGGTGAGCAACCTTACCAACATCCTGAACGATTTTCTGTCCATCAGCCGGATTGAGGAAGGCAAGATTTACAATGTACCCACCACCTTTGATCTGAAAGAATTTACGGCTGAAATTGTAGATGAAATGCAGGGGCTGGTAAAGATCGGGCAGAAGATACATTATACCCACAACGGACCGGAAACTATAGTTACGCTCGACAAACAGCTGCTTAAAAATATCATGTTCAACCTGCTTTCCAATGCCAGCAAATACTCCGGCGAGGGGAAGGAGATTTACATCAGTACAGAAATAAATAAGCGTATATTGCTGACTGTGCAGGATCAGGGAATTGGTATTCCGGATGCCGACAAGGTGCACCTGTTTACGCCATTCTTCCGGGCCCAGAACGTGACCAATATACAAGGCACCGGGCTGGGACTGAACATTGTAAACCGCTACGTGGATATTATGGGCGGCACCCTGACCTACAACAGCGAACTAAACGAAGGAACCACTTTTAGCATAACATTGCCAAACACAACAGCAGACGCATGAAAAAAATATTGCTGATAGAAGACAACCAGGA
>DATBUF010000534.1:0-1577 GCA_036516435.1 Pontibacter sp. | reverse complement strand
CGACGTGCGGTTTACAAAGTAGTAGATTCCTGTTTGTGTAAGTTGTTTTGTTATAGTCAGGAGCCGGCCAGTGTGCCGGCTCTCTGTTTTAGCGGTCAAAGTCTACCATCCGGGTGCGGCCGCGTCCAAAAATATCACCGGTTAGGAATTGCCCTGGCGCAGCTGGAGGCGGGTCGAATAAACTGCCACCATACTTTTGCTGCACCTCCTGCCAACTATAGCCCTGCAGCAACAGCAACGTCGGGAAGATCTGCTCATGCGATCTCTTCCCTTCTATAGTTCGTTCTTTGGTAAAGGCGGCAGCTATACCGGATTTATCCATGTACCAGAGTGGTACGTCTGCTTCAATGGGCTTGGTAGCTATAGTACTGGCATGCATGATACTGATGCCATCTCCGGACAGGTCCTGGCCGTGGTCGGAAGTATAGAGTATAAGAGTGCTGTCAGCTGCTTGTATGTGGGTAATGAGTTTTTTCCAGAACTGATCTACTGACCAGCGGATAGCATTGTGGTAGGTGTTCACAGAGCGTATCTTATCTTTCAGCATGCTTCGCTCCGAAAGTACCGGCCGGAACAGTGCCGAGTCTTGTGGGTAGGTTCTGGCATAAGGCCAGTGAGCTCCAGCCTTAACAACATACACAAAGCACATTTGGTCTGACTTCGATAACTTAATAAGCTGTTCGGCTACCCAATGGTCGCGCATGTAGTAAGGCATCTCCGGGATTACATTGGCAGGCTGTACAAAATGATCTATATACTCCAGGTCTTGTAACGACATAAAGTTTTGAAGTGCACCGCCACCAATTTGAGAGTCGATATAATAGGTGGTGTACCCGGCCTTTTTAGCGAACTGGAAGATAGAAGGAGAAGTCAGCAGCGTGTGGTCAGTATCGGGCAGAAGAGAGAGGCGGGCGCCGCTCATTAAGGCAATGTTGCTGCCTGCACTATTGTTAGTAAATGCACTGGCTATACCCAGATTCACAATCGAATCCTGATGTGCCTGCAGGAAAGGTGTGGTAGCGACCGGGTTTCCATTTAAGGATAGCGAACTACCGGTTATGCTTTCATCTACAATCAGGAAGATGTGCTTTACTCCCTTTCCTTCGGGTGCTATAGTTAACGGCCCTCGCTCACCAAGCGGCAACTTATGGACTGCAGCCAGATAAGTGCTGAGCGGTACCCGGTAAAAAGCAGGCAAATCATCTATAACACCAGCGGACTTGTTGATATACCAGAAGCCCAGGGCCGCAATGGGGAGCAGCAGTAGCGTATGTTTTAAACTATAAACAGGCTTTATAGAACGCGGCACCAGCCACAGTACCAGTACAATAACTATAGAACTGAGCAGCGCAAGTAATACAGGCAGGGTGAAGTTCTGCAGGGCTGCCCCGAATGTATGCAGGTTACCCAGTGCTGTCTGGGCATCGGTGTAGGAGTAGTTGTACCCTGTAATAAACCTATAGCTCAGGCTCACCAGCAAACAAGGCAGTAACAGCATCAGGTAAAGCCGGCGTATTTCCCTGTTTTTGTTCAGGATGAAGAGCAACTGGCCCCATACGGTAAGCGTCACTATGCCA
>DATBUF010000533.1:0-5483 GCA_036516435.1 Pontibacter sp. | reverse complement strand
ATAAACAAGCTGGCGGAGCATTGCAACGCGCAAATTATACCTGCTGATGCTACATCGGTAGAGGACCTGGAGAACCTGTTTACAAAAGCGCAGGAAATCCTGGGTGGTAAAATTGATTTCGTACTGCACTCTATTGGCTCCAGCCCGAACATCCGTAAAGGCAAATCTTACGGCGACCTGAACTATGAGTGGTTCCTGAAGACACTGGATATTTCGGCTATCTCTTTCCATAAAGTAATGCATGTAGCTGAGAAGCAGGATGCTATGAGCGAGTGGGGTTCTATAGTTGCTCTGTCTTACATCGCAGCGCAGCGTGTGTTCCCGGATTATACCGACATGTCGCATGCCAAGGCGGTGCTGGAGTCTATTGCCCGCAACTATGGTTACCGTTTAGGCCGCAGCAAAAAGATTCGTGTAAACACCGTATCGCAGTCGCCAACTAAAACGACTGCCGGTACAGGCGTAGGTGGTTTCGATGCATTCTTCGACTATGCTGATAAAATGTCGCCGCTTGGCAACGCCCCGGCCGAAGCTTGTGCGGATTACTGCATCAGCCTGTTCTCAGACCTGACCCGCTACGTAACCATGCAAAACCTGATGCACGACGGCGGCTTCTCGTCTATGGGTATTTCTGAAGATATCGTAGAGCTGATTTCTAAATAGATTTGAAAATTTGGAGATGTGAAGATTTGAAAATGATCTTTACATATTAATAAAAAATGCCCGGCTATAGTTTAGACGGGCATTTTTGGTTTTATAGTTGAAGCTCTTACTCGTCAGCTAACCATTTCGGCTGTAATTATCCCGCAAGTTTAGCCTCAGTGCAACTTGTGGTTAACTATAGTTTTATAGTTTGAGCTATCGTTTACCTTGCTTTTGCAAAGCAAAGGCAGTTACAAACTGCCTGTCATGAGAAACCACCAGTTACCGCTCCGCTCAAACTGGCGGTATGAACGATATAGTTGTGGCGGGACGCCACGGGATAGCTCACACTCGCGGGACGCGAGCGAGGGCATCTTCACTTCCCGACATCTTCACATCTCCCACATCTTCAAATCTGCCAATTAACTATCCTCGCGGTGCACAGCGGCAATATCAAAGGCGGGGATACACACAGACCAGTATTCGGTTTCTTCGTCGTAGGGGTTGGCGTAGCGGATGCGGGTACCTGCTTTTATAAGGATGGTTTCTCCGGCTTTTACTTCCACCTCTTCTCCATCAATCTCAATCAGTTTACGGCCACGGGTAACGATCGTAATTTCGTCGAAATCGGGAGTTTGGTGTGGTTCGCTCCAGTGTGGCGGGGCTACCATGTGGGCCACGCTAAAAGCACCTGTCTGCGTTGAGGCATGACCGAAATGCTCTTCAATTAATTTGCCGTCGGTGGTAGGCACTCTGAAGGGCTTGGTCTGCTTTATGTATTTCTTCTCGCTCATGTTGTTGGTGCTATAGAGTAAACCTAGTTGTTGGTAGTGGGGCACTCGCCTTTGGTGTAGGAGGTAACGCCGGCGTTTATAGCGACGCAGGCATTGCCATACGTTTTGTTGTTACAGCCGCAAACAGGGTCGTACTGCATTGTGCATATAGCGTCCGGGTTAATACGGGCAGGATCGATGCAGGCAGTCTGTTCTTTGGTGGTTTTGCAGCCCAGTATGCTGCCAAGGCACAGCAACGGGAGCAGGATCAGTGATTTTTTCATAGTTATAGTATACGTGTAAAGTTAGAGGCAGCAGTACAGGTTTATACTTTGGCGAACCAACAAGTATAGCAACCGTATGTTATGCTGAAGCGCGAAATTACAAATAATAGTAGGAGTATGTGCCTTTAATTTTACCACGGAAAACACCAGTTTCGGTGACATTTCCTGGATTGATCAAAACCTCAAAACACAACTATGGATAAGAACGGAAAGATTCTGCTGGCTACGCTCACAGGAATAGGAGCGGGCATGGTAGCTGGTATTTTGCTGGCTCCTGATAATGGTCAGACAACACGCGATGGCGTGATGCGCAGCCTTGGCAAGACAAGCGATGACCTGAACAAAACAATGAGAACCTGGCTGAGCAAGATCAAAGGCACACCGGCTGACAGCGGAGACGATGAACTGGTACTGCATGGCTCCTGGGAGGATGTAAAAGGGCAGTTGCGCGAGAACTACGATGAAATTACTGATGTGGACCCGGCTGGTACCGGGGCAGCAAAGTAAAACACAGACCCTTAACCGGGCAGGGGCTGATTGTACTAGCATGAAACGTGGTGCCTCTCACAAGGCGGAAAGGGCATTTTGGTCTCTTCGCTTAAATAATAATGCTATTCTGAAGTATACATATAACTAAATGCTATATTTAAACGTTATCAGAGCACACGTTTCGTGACAAAATAAAATCAATCTTAAATAAAATACGACTATGAAGGACAATAGCGGTAAAATAATATTAGCTCTCCTGGCTGGTGCCAGCGCTGGTGTTATTGCTGGACTGATGATGGCCCCGGATACAGGTGAGGCCACCAGAACAAGTGTAAAGAAATGGGCTTCTAAGCTGAGCAAGGATCTGGAAAAGAACCTGCAAACCGGCCTGGACGAAATTAAAAACATGAGTGCAGGCGCCATGGATAAGTTTGGCGGCAGTGGTGCATCAGGTGCAGATTCTAAAGGCACTGGTACATCAGGCGGTTCAGGCAGTGGCTCATCTGCTGGCGGAAGCACAGGTGGTGGTAGCTCCACTGGCGGCGGCAACGCTTAAGTACAAGAGATAAATACTGCAGCGTTTTCCGGAGCCGGGACCTGAGTGCCCGCTAATGTAAGCCGGTTTGTTGCAATACCCTATAGAGGCGCCTGCTCCCTTAAGAGCAGGCGCTTTGTTTTATGGAGCCTAAACTTCAGAAGTTGGTGTGCGTTAATACTAAGTGGGTTAACCGGGCGTTAACTGATTTTACACATTATTAAACCTATACCTATGAGAACAAGCATGGATCCCAGATCATTAGGAGAAAGCAAAACAAACTACACCAACTCAAATGTAAGGCAATCAAGCCAAAGTGACTGGCCTGTAGCAGACCATGGGAGCAGCCCGCGTGATAAAACCAACTATGAACATAGCGAGCGTGATGCACTTGGCTACAGAGTATCGCCAAAATCATCAGCAAAAACCACTATGCACAAAGGAGTAAGCGGCGGCCGGATTGCAGTTGGTGTACTGGCAGGTGCCGGTGTCGGTATGCTGGCAGGTATTCTGCTGGCCCCGGAGAAAGGGAAGGATCTTCGCAAGCAGGTAGCAAACTCAGCGTCACGGCTGGGCGGAAAAGTAACGAAAAGCTTTAACAGTACGAAAGAGAAAGTAAGCTCCTGGACCGGCAAGAGCAACCAGGGTAAATCGCAGAGCAGCTCCGCCTCCGCTATGGGGCAGCAGAGCAGTTCAGCTACAGGTACCATGTCTGGCAATTCTGATTTAGGACCAAGCGGCTCCTCAACTATACAGCGTTGCCTATAGTTAGAATGATTAAAAAAAAAGCGCCTGCTAAACTATAGCAGGCGCTTTTTTTATGTTTAAAGAACTGCAGATTATTGCTGCTCTTCTTCCTCTTTTTTATCCTGCTTTTCCGGCTTCATTTGCGGGAAGAACAGCACATCCTGAATAGAGTTGGAGTTGGTCATGATCATGGTCAGGCGATCGATACCTACCCCCAAACCGGCAGTTGGCGGCATGCCGTACTCCAGCGCACGCAGGAAGTCTTCATCCAGGGCCATGGCTTCCACGTCGCCGCGGCGGGCCAGTTCCAGCTGTTCCTCAAAGCGGGCACGCTGGTCCACAGGGTCGTTCAGTTCTGAGAAGGCGTTGCAGATTTCCTTACCGTTACAGATCGCCTCAAAACGCTCTACCAGGCCTGGCTTGCTGCGGTGTTTCTTGGCCAGCGGGCTCATCTCTACCGGGTAATCGGTAATGAAAGTTGGCTGGATCAGGTTTGGCTCTGCCGTCTCCCCAAATATTTCGTCGATCAGTTTGGCCTTACCCATAGTTGGGTCTGTGCGGATACCCAGTTTCTCAGCTGTCTGGCGAAGCTCGTCTTCTTCCATGTTCGAAAT
Source organism: Pontibacter sp. (assembly GCA_036516435.1). GTDB lineage: Bacteria > Bacteroidota > Bacteroidia > Cytophagales > Hymenobacteraceae > Pontibacter. Next base: position 1,399 of record DATBUF010000533.1, on the reverse strand, counting down.
GTCGATTTTGGTGAAGTGCTCGATGGCTTCGTACATGGTGTAGCGCTTCCAGGGGCGGGCAAAGTTGATCACGTTATCTCCTACCTGTACTTCGGTTTTACCGTGCAGGGCAAGCGCAACTTTCTCCACCATTTCCTCCACCAGTTCCATCATCCAGTTATAGTCTTTGTAGGTCACGTACAGCTCCATTACCGTAAACTCCGGGTTGTGGAAGCGGCTCATGCCCTCGTTGCGGAAGTCCTTGGCAAACTCGAACACGCCATCAAAACCACCTACAATCAGGCGCTTCAGGTATAGTTCGTTGGCGATGCGCAGGTACAGCTGCATATCCAGGGTGTTATGGTGCGTTTTAAACGGACGAGCCGCTGCACCTCCATGGATAGGCTGCAGAATAGGTGTTTCTACCTCCAGGTAACCTTTCTCTGACAGGAAGTTGCGCATGGTGCTTACCAGCTGCGTACGCTTTTTAAATGTCTCGCGCACGTGCGGGTTCACGATCAAATCCACGTAACGCTGACGGTAACGCAGTTCCGGGTCGGTAAAGCCATCGTGCACAATCTCGTTGCCGTTCTCGTCTATCTCACGCTTCACAATTGGCAGTGGGCGCAGCGACTTTGCCAGCACAGTAAGCTCCGTAACATGCACCGAAATTTCACCTACCTGTGTTACGAATGCATAGCCTTTCACACCGATAAAGTCACCGATGTCAAGCATTTTCTTGAACACGGTGTTGTACAGGTCCTTGTTCTCGCCTGGCGCAATGTCGTCACGTGAAACATAGATCTGGATGCGGCCGGTGCTGTCCATCAGCTCCGCAAAAGAAGCTTTACCCATAATGCGGCGGCTCATCAGGCGGCCGGCCAGCGTTACTTCCTGGTAGTTGTTCTTCTCCTTATCAAAGTTCTCCTTTATCTCTTTGGCTGTTGCCGTAACTTCAAATGTTTCAGATGGATAAGGGTTGATACCCATTTTCTCCAGCTCTTCGCGCTCGTGGCGGCGGCGTAGTTCCTGTTCGCTTAGTTGCATGCGATTATGTACTAAAAATGACGTCTAAAAATCAAGCTGCAAAAATAGCGAATAATTAGGAATGCATCATGAATAATTGTCTTGGATCAGGGGGTAAGGGGTTTTGAGGAGGAGGTTGCCGGTTGGCTTTAGCTATAGTTTTATGAGTTTGCTACAGCTTGCTGCTGCACTATAGTTCTATAGTTAGCTATAGTCGTAACTTACCTGTTGTTTCATAGCTACTTGTATTCCTGGGAGCTCTAGTTACCCTTTGTTTTATAGTTAGCTTTGGTGCCCTCACGGCCGGGAGGCCTCGTCTTCGGGCATCGCGCGGTGTACATTTCTTTTGTTCGTGCCTCACAATGCCTGCGGCACCAGAAATCTACAAGGCGCT